>NZ_JAPDBZ010000018.1:0-45321 GCF_027705505.1 Aeromonas sp. QDB56 | reverse complement strand
CCACAGGTGGTTTTTGACGAACTTCTGAAAGCAGCCTGATTTTTAATCGGGAATTGCACTTCGAAGTTGAATTCGCGACCAGCTTACCCATTACTGCCAGTTGCAGGATGGTCTGTTTCAAGGCGTCGATGCTGGCCTCAGTGGTAAAGAGGGTATCGAAATGAGTGCTTAGCCGCGCCCAGTTTTGCGCCAACTCGTCGGCATCGCTGGAATCGGTCAGGGTCGCGAGTAGCGTATCCACCAGCGTCTGATGGGCCGCCAACTGCGATTCGCTGCACTGCTCCAACTGGTCGCAGAGGGCCATAAGCTCATCCACTTTGGCAACGATGCGGTGCTGTTCTGCAAATGGCGGAATTGGCAATGGATAAAATGAGAAAAAGTCCTTGGCAAGTCGCTTTTGACCTGCGGTTCCGGTCATTCCTGCCTCACCTTTTTTGAGATATATAGGCGATTTTATATTTAATAATATAAAGAATGCTGAAACATAATCTGTATATGGTCTAGCTATATGAAGCTCTGTCGTTCCTGCGCCTATTCCATTAATTAAACCACGAAAAACTGCAGCCTTACTATTCTCAAAACATGGTGTTATTTTTGCTATGCCAATATCCCCATTAGCAAAATGGGTAAAACCTTTCTTTATCTCGCCCCACTTCCTTGCTTCAAATTCATGCTGCCCGTTATATGCGGTGCTGATTAAAGACATGGGTACAAATGATGCGTCAAAAGCATCATCGCTTTCATTACGTGGATTGATCTCTGCGATCTCTGCAAGCATTGACCACTCCCACCCATCCGGTAATTCAAACGGCTTCTCTTCCTCGCTAATTTCCGGCAAGGCCTTGGGCTTTTTAATTTTCCCCTCTTTCACCAACCGCGCCTTTTCGGCGGCAATCCGTTCCAACAGCACGGAGGCCGGTTCATCGCTGGGGTCTTGCGGCACCAATTTGCCGCGCACGGCCAGCTCCAGGATCAGCTCGCGCAGCTTTTTGATGCCGGTGAGTTCCAGCTTGCTGCTGCTACCGCGCCCGGCACTGCTTTTGGGGCGCACCGCCGCAGTCCAGAGATCCAGATGGTCGGTAATCAGATTTTCTATTTTCAGAGCCGCCATTATGCCTGCCCCCCTTGCTTGGCCGCACCTTTGCCCAAAGCGTCGCCTAGAATGGCTTTTAGCTGGTTACGCAGGTTCTGAATTTCAGCCTGTTCTTTGGCATAGCGCGCCAGCAGCTCGTCCGGATCGTGGCTTATCTGCTCACCGACATGGGGGTTTTTGATATCGAGGTTAAAGTTGCGCTCGATAATGGTCTCGATGCTGACCTTCCAGGCTTGCTCGGTCTCTACCCGGGCGGCAAAGCCGTCCGCCTCATAGCCCCACCAGGCGATCTCGGCTTCGAACTCCTCGAACTTCATCGGTTTGGTCTTGCTGTAGTTCTTCACCCCAGCCGGATAGGGGTGCTCATAGAACCAGACATCCTTGGTGGGCTGGCCCTTGGTAAAGAAGAGGATATTGGTCTTGATGCCGGTATAGGGGGCAAACACGCCGTTGGGCAGCCGCACTATGGTGTGCAGGTTGCACTCAGCAGTGAGCAGTTGCTTGATCTTGGTTTTGACCCCTTCGCCAAACAGAGTTCCATCAGGCAGCACCACGGCGGCGCGACCACCCTTTTTCAGAACTTCGATGATGAGCTGCAGGAACAGGTCGGCGGTTTCGCGGGTGCGCAGGTCGGCGGGGAAGTTCTGCTCGATGCCATCTTCTTCGGTGCCACCAAAGGGCGGGTTGGTGAGGATCACGTCGATATCGCTATCCCAGCTCGACAGCGGTTTGTCGAGGGTGTTGCCGTGGCGGATCTGCACCGGCACCTCGATACCGTGCAGCAGCATATTGGTAGTGCAAAGGAGGTGCGGCAGCTGCTTCTTCTCGACCCCCAGGATCTGCTGCTGCAGGGTCTGATGGTCGGCTGAGGTCTCGACATAGTGCTCTTTGACATGATCAAAGGCGCAGGCGAGAAAGCCGCCGGTACCGCAGGCCGGGTCCATGATCCGCTCGCCGAGTTTGGGGTCGATGCGGTTGACCATAAAGCGCGTGACGGCGCGGGGGGTGTAGAACTCGCCCGCGTTACCGGCGCTTTGCAGGTCACGCAGGATCTGCTCGTAGATGTCACCAAACAGGTGGCGTTCGCTGCTGTCGGTAAAGTCGATCTCGTTGAGCTTGTTGATCACCTGCTTGAGCAGGGTGCCGTTCTTCATGTAGTTGAAGGCATCGCTGAATGCCTCTTTCACCACATAGCCACGAGGGTTGAGACTGATATTGGCTGGCTGGTTTTTCAGGCTGTCGAACAGATCGTTGTTGACGAAATCGAGCAGGGCATCGCCGGTCAGCCCTTCGCTATCGGCCGCCCACTTGCGCCACAGGAAGCGTTCGGGGATGGGGCAGCGGTAGTTATCCTGCTCAAACTCCAGCTCCTCTTCCTGGGCGTCGAACACTTTCAAAAACAGCAGCCAGGAGAGCTGACCGAGGCGTTGGGCATCACCGTCAATACCGGCGTCCTTGCGCATGATGTCCTGAATGGATTTGATGACTGAGCTGATGGATGACATGGAATTCTCTGCTTTTTACAAAAATGGTGACGAATACAGGGGCGAATGCGTCAGGAGTATCGATAAAACAAGCGGCCATCATTGGAATGGCCGCATGGTAGTTCAGAAGCCGTCAGGTCGTCAGGCGCTCTGCTGCTCACGGTAAATTTCTTGCTCCAGTTCGGTGATGGCCTGCTCGAACTGTTTGGGGCCACCAAAACCCTTCTTGGCCAACTCCAGCGGGCGCCCCAACTCGGTAAAGGGGGCGACCTTTAGCGCATCCTTGGTCTCAATCTCGGTCACCCCCTGATCGGCATACTTGTCGAGCAGGCGGGTTAATACCTGCTGGGCGGTGTCGTTGTACTTGGTGAAGTAGTTGCGCTTTTTGACGTTGTTGGCCCGCTCGCGGCGGGTCAGTGGCGGCTGATCGTATACCACGTGGCAGATAAGGTCGAACGGGTCGAGCTCCTTGCCCACTTCCTGCTCCAACACCTCCCACAGCACGCCCGCCTGAGCCAATTCATCCATGATGGCTTGCTTGCGCTGCGCGCCTTGCCAACGTTTGGTGAAGGCATCGAGGGTGGCAAACTCTTTGAGCAGGGTCTTCTTGGTGTAGTCCTTGAAGGATTCGGTCACCAACTTGCCATCGGCATCGTAATACTGCACCCGCTCGGCGATGACGCTGACCGCCACGCCGTTGACATAATACTTGCTGACCCCGGGCTCGGGGCCACCCAGCGGACCTGTGCCCTGGCCACCAGCGCCACTCTGACCACCATCACTACCGGTTGTGTAAGTGTTGGGCTCTTCATCGACCCCGGTGGCAAACAGATCGTCATTGTCGCCGGGTTCATCGGTTGGCAGCAGATCGGCATCGCCGATGATATCGCCCAAGCCTTCATCCGGATTGTTGATGTCTGCCGGTTTGATCACCATGACGCGCTCCGGCTCGCCGTCGAAACGGGGATCGGCAAACAGTTCGGTGGCCTTCTTGAAGTCGAGAATGGTGAACCAGAGCTTGCCGTACTTGTCGTCGATACGGGTGCCACGGCCGATGATCTGTTTGAACTTGGTCATGGACTGGATGTTTTGGTCCAGCACCACCAACTTGCAGGTTTTGGCATCGACGCCGGTGGTCATCAGCTCGGAGGTAGTAGCGATGACCGGATAGGGCTTTTTCGGGTTGATGAAGTTGTCGAGCTGGGCTTTGCCAAGGTCATCGTCGCCGGTGATTTTCATCACATAGCGCTCATCCTTGGCCATCTGTTCCGGGTTGAGGTTGACCAGCGCCCGTCGCATCCGGTCGGCATGATCGATGTCGTTGCAGAACACGATGGTCTTGGCCATCGGGTCGGTTTTCTTGAGGTAGTTGGTGATGGTCTCGGCCACTAGCTGGGTACGCTCGTCGATCACCAGGGTGCGGTCGAAATCCTTCTGGTTATAGATGCGGTCTTCAATCAGGTTGCCCTGTTTGTCCATCTGCCCTTTGGTGGGACGCCACCCCTGCAAATCCACATCGATATCAACCCGCACCACCTTGTAGGGGGCAAGAAAGCCATCTTCGATCCCCTCTTTGAGGGAGTAGGTATAAACAGGGTCACCGAAGTAATCTGTGCTGGAGACGGTTTCGGTCTCTTTGGGCGTAGCGGTGAGACCAATCTGGGTGGCCGATGAAAAGTATTCGAGGATCTCGCGCCAGGCGCTGTCTTCGGCGGCGCTGCCCCGATGGCACTCATCCACCACGATCAGGTCGAAGAAGTCGGGGGAGACCTGCTTGAAGGCTTTCTGCGACTCTTCCGGCCCGGTGAGCGCCTGATAGAGGGCAAGGTGGATCTCATAGGCAGGATCGATCGTACGTCCGGTGACCTTGGTCATGGCCGAGCCAAAGGGCTGAAAGTCATTGATCTTGGTCTGATCTACCAGAATGTTGCGATCGGCCAGAAACAGGATTCGCTTCTTGGCGCCCGCCTTCCACAAACGCCAGATGATCTGGAATGCAGTGTAGGTCTTGCCGGTGCCGGTGGCCATCACCAGCAATACCCGATCCTCACCTTTTGAGATGGCTTCTACGGTCTTGTTGATGGCCTGCAGCTGGTAATAGCGGGGAGATTTGCCGCTGCCATCCGAGTAATAGTCCTGGCTGATGACAGGCAACTGTGCCTGGGTGTAACCCTTCCAGGTACAGAGTTTGTCCCAAAGCTGACCCGGGCTGGGGAAATCCTCCAGCGCAATCTCGGATTCCAGCTTGGCCGGATTGGTCTTGTCATGAAATACGAAGCCATCGCCGTTGCTGGCAAATACGAACGGCACATCCAGCAGACGGGCATAATCGAGCCCCTGCTGCATCCCCTTGCCAATCTCATGCTTGTTGGCTTTGGCCTCGATCACCGCCAGTGGCAAGCCCATCTTGTGATAGAGCACGATATCGGCCGATTTGACCTTTTTGCGGGCCGCCATCTGGCCGCGAACCACCACCTTGCCATCCCGCAGCTTCACCTCTTGGCGAACCTGGGTCAGGTCATCCCACCCCGCCGCCTTGATGGCAGGCAGCAGGTATTTGGAGATGATGTCGGCTTCAGTGAGGGTTGCTTTGTTGATCTCGGCCATGAGCACTCTTCCGGTCGGGGACAATATTGCTCAAGATTCTCTCATAAAATCAGCCGAGTTTTGTTGATTTCAGACTCATAAAGCAACATGGGAGGCTGCTCTTGATAGCGTACCTTCTGGCCAAGGATACGTCAGGCAATGGCATAACTAGGTCGTAGTGAATGCTTGTTGAAGGGCATCGCTTGAGTTAGTCCCATAGCCAGTCAGCCGGCTTGGCTCCCGCTGAATGCACAGGCCAAGATTCCAGATAGATAGGAATCCGCCCCATCAATTCCAGCTCACCAAGGTCCATCATCCCTTCAAACAAGATGACCAATATTCCAAAGAGAAAAACGGCACGAAATTTCCAGATAGATAGGAAGTCTTCGATCAGGATTCCACATAACTCGTTCTGAACTGGCATTCCACTATGTGGAAAATTCGCACCACTTTTCCAGATAGATAGTTATGTGGAAAGAAACTGGACGGGAATTGGCTGGGGATGACAAGGCTCATTTCATGGCCCCACATCCTGCGTGATTCCACACAATCATGTTTGTCGCGAGCGAACAAACTTCAATACTTTCAGCGCGTTGTTGATTTTTTCCTGAGCAGAGTCCATGGTGATATGGAGTTTGGTCACACGATCACCTGATTGCATCCTTTATCCGCTACACCTGAGGCCATCACCATGAACAGCATCGTCATCCTGACCCTCCTGTTTTCATTCCTGATAGGGTTTGGCGCCTTTGCAGCGTGGCTGTATATCGAGAAGCGTCGCATGGGTGCCTCGGATAAATGACCCGCTATTTTGCTGAACGGACCTCTTTTGCCACGCACGAAATCAGATGGCGGGAGCAGCCCAACATTTCCTGGATCACCGAGTAGCTGTGTCCGGTGCTCAACAACTGTGCGATGTGCTGACGCTTCTTTTCATCTTTCTGGCGACCGCGATATTTCCCCTCATCCCTAGCCTTGGCAATACCCTGCTGTTGCCTGCGTCGGCGATCTTCATAATCCTTGCGAGCGACGGCTGCGAGCATATCCAGCAGCATGCCATTTACAGCCTGCAAGATGGCGCAGGTGAACTCGGAGCGGCTGTCCCCCTGTAACGCTACCCAGGAAGTCGGAAGCTCCGGAGAAACGATTGAGAGCTGTTTCTGAGCCAGCAACTGCTTCAATGTTTGCCAATCCGTCTGATTGAGGCGGGCCAGACGATCAATCTGCTCTACCAGCACAATGTCACGATCTGCAGCATCGCGGATCAGCCGCATAAGCTCAGGCCTGTCCAACGTCGCACCAGACTCATTCTCCACATAGAAACTGGCTATCTGATTGCCATGCTCTGCAGCAAAACCAATCAGCAGCTCTCGTGCCCGCTCAGCATCCTGCTCCACTGTCGATGCACGTAAATACGCCCGTATGAACACTGAAACCTCCATCGGTCTGTTTAAACTGGTTCTGAATTTTCGGTTCAATATAAGTGGTTTCAATATTGTTTTCGAGAGGGTATTGAGTGGTTTTAATGGGGTATACCTTTTTAGAACCACCACATGACGATCGAAACACAACCTTTCGATAGCCTTTTGATCTGACAGCACAAACTTTAAGTGTGATCCGTCATCACAAAGTCGCTTTTGAGTTGTATTTGGGTATTTAAGCGACGTTGCTCACCATTCCTGATCTGCTGAATGGGATGCCAAAGGAGGAAATCTACAGAAGCTGGGCTTTGAGGTGAGTCATTTTTTCGACTCACCGAACAAGCCAGCAGCCAAGCGCAGCGCGGCAGGCTACTGGAAGTTACGTACAAAAGCCCAACCATGTGGCACCATACTAACCAGAACTCTGTCTCAAGCGACCAAATGGCCGTACCAATATGAAACCCGACAGCGATGTTATTCACCAGCTGATTACCCTAGCCAACAGCAACCCCCAGGTGCAGGTGCTTTGGCTTTACGGCTCCCGTGCCAAGGGGACTGCAGGTCCTGCCAGCGACTGGGATCTGGCGGTGGCCTTTGATCCAATCAAACAGAATGGACCACTGGGTACTGCACTGGAAAACCGCTTGCGCCCTGAACTGCTCGCGCTGGAGTGGCAACGTGCCATGGGGTTGGCAGAGGGGAAACTTTCGGTCGTCGATATCAATCAGGCCCCGATTCCGTTGGCTTTTGCGGTAGTAGATGCAAATCGTCCTCTCTATAGCCGTGATGAGGGGCGGCGTTTGCAAGAGGAGGCGCGGATAATGTCGCAGATGGAACTTGGTTATCACCATCGCCAAGCCTATATCAGCAAACATCATTCTGAGGAGTGGAGTAAAGATGAGTGATAACGCCTATATAGGAGCTTTACGCATCAGCCTGTCGCGCTATAAGGCCGAGTTGTCAGAGATACGGGCTATTCTGGCGCTGCGTGCACTTTCCAATCTGGAGTACCGCGCAGCTGAGCGAACTCTACAAGTGTCTATCGAAGCGTGTATTGGCGTGGCAAAGCACTGGGCTAAAGCATTGGCAAGTCATACCCCACAGGATGCCTATCAGGCATTCGAAATCCTGGCCCAGCGTGGTGAGCTATCCCCCGACACCTTAATCGGCTGGCGCAAGATTATTGGCCTTCGCAATGCGCTGGTGCACGACTATCTGAATATTGACCCCGAGATCATCCGTAGCGTCATTGCTCAAGGCTATAGCGACCAGCTGTTCACGTTTGCAGATCAAGGTCTCGACTGGTTGGCTGCCCACATTGATTGAAACTTCGACGTCATATCTCCGCTTACCGTTCTCTTACCCGCTATGGGGGATAAATGTTTAATACCGGCTATAGCGTGTGAGTTATATTATACCTCCTATAACAGGTAAACATTGATATACCTGCCACAGCGTGTAAATTGGAAGAAGGCACGCTACCAGGTTGTCGAATCATGAAAGTAACCAGCGCCAAGCAGCTGAGCGCCTGTATCAAGGATGCCAGGCTTTCTCAAAAGCTCTCTCAAGGCAAAGTGGCCGAGAAAGTGGGGATTAGGCAAGACACAGTCTCCAGCTTCGAGCTCAATCCTGAGTCCACCAAGCTGGAAACCCTGTTCAAGATCCTCGCAGCACTCGAATTGTCAGTGGATATCAAACCCCGCAATGAGTCATCCGAGAGTCCGGCATCGGGCTGGAAGGAGGAGTGGTAATGGCCAATCTGGCTGTCTACATGAACGGCTATCGGGTAGGCACATTCACCAAAACTACCAGCGGTGCCCATCAGTTTCAGTACCATGAGTCATGGCTAGCACAACCGGGCAGTCGTCCGATCTCACTCTCCATGCCATTGCGCCATCAGGCCTACCGGGGCGATGAAGCCTATAACTTCTTCGACAACCTGCTGCCAGATAATACGGAGGTGAGAAACAGGGTTGTAGCACGCTATCAAGCGGCATCAACCCAGCCCTTCGATCTGCTCAGTTGCATTGGCCAGGATAGCGTAGGGGCATTACAGCTGGTTACCGAAGGGCACGATGTTCCAGATGTCAGGCGAATCGACTACAAGGCACTTTCCGATGACGAGCTCGAGCAGATCCTGACCAGCTACAAATCAGGAATCCCTTTGGGGATGGTCAGGGAGCAAGAGGAGTTCCGGATCTCTATCGCCGGGGCGCAAGAAAAGACTGCGCTGCTCTATATCGATGGCCGTTGGTACTTGCCACTCAAAGCAACGCCGACAACCCACATTATCAAACTCCCTATCGGCAAGATTGAAAGCCACTCCTACTCGATAGACCTCTCCCAGAGCGTAGAAAACGAATATCTCTGCACTCTGATTGCCAAGGAGTTTGGTCTACCCGTACCTCACTGCTTCATGATGCAGGTTGGCCAGGTCAAAGCACTGGCTGTGGAACGCTTCGACAGACGTTACGCTGCCGATCGCAGTTGGATCATGCGCCTTCCCCAAGAGGATTTCTGTCAGGTATTGAATGTTCCGTCAGCACGGAAATACGAGAGCCATGGAGGACCAGGGATCACTGACATCATGAAAACCTTGCTGGGCTCTGCGACACCAGAACAGGATCGCTACCTGTTCATGAAATCTCAGGTCCTGTTCTGGCTGCTGGCGGCCACCGATGGTCATGCAAAAAATTTCTCGGTCTTTATTGAACCGGAAGGGCGTTTTCGCCTGACCCCTTTTTACGACATCCTATCTGTCTATCCAGTGTTTGGCGGCCGAGGCCTCAACCGAAGGGACGCCAAGCTCGCTATGGGCCTAGCAAGCAGCAAGGGAAAGAAGTACGCCATTGAGCAGATATTCCCGCGTCATTTCTTCCAAACGGCGAAAACTGTGGGATTTGAGCGTTCTGCTATGGAAGAGATCCTGACAGAACTGGCCAACTCCGTTGATGATGTTATTGAGCTCGTTACCCAGCAATTGCCAGCAGACTTCCCCGATACCATCAGCAGCACCATTCTAGAGGGCCTAAAAGCCCGCTCAGCCAGGCTGATAAAGGGCTGGGATTAAATTGGCGGTATGTGGGATGATTGCACGGTTAGCCAAACTACCTATTGGAAGCTTGCACGGTTCGAAGAGTAAAAGCGGCTTTCCAAGTACCAAGCGATGCTATAGTCGGTTCAAAATACGCTCAAAACTCACCTAAAAGGCGGCTTTGACTGCATGTGGGGGCCTCGCATTGATTCATATGGGGAGGCTGCACGATTGAGAATGGACTATGTGGGAACGCTGCACGATAGCAGAAACCCGTGAGCGGCCTCTCAATATGCTGTTTTAGTTACTTTTACCCCAAACGGCCCCCGAAAAGTCACTAACATATTGAAGATAATAGATTATTTACATTCTGCATCGGCAAGTAAGTCCGCAGAACAGGCAATGATAAGCCCGGGTTCATCCCGGGCTTTTTTTGTGCGCTTTTCATCCATCAACCTAGAGACGGCGCAGGCACCACATGAAGTAAGCGCCCCCTAACAGGGTGGAGACCAGACCGACGGGCACCTCCTGGGGAAAGAGGATCTGCTGGCCGATCCAGTCCGCCGACACCATCAGCAAAGCACCACAGCCTGCGGCGCCGAGCAGGTGCCAGCGCGCCCTCACCAGCCCCATCAATCTGGCCAGGTGCGGCGCCAGCAGACCGGCAAAGGAGAGCGGGCCTATCACCATGGTGGCACTGGCGGTGAGCACGGCCACCAGCAGCAGGATGGTGAGCTGGGCACGGCCGAGATGGATCCCCAGAGCCGTCGCTACCGCCGGCCCCATGGGCATGAGATCGAGCCAGCGGCTCACCAGCAGGCAGGCTGCCAGCATCAGCAGCGCCAACACCACCAGGGCAAGGGCCACCGGCTGGGTGACGTAATAGGTGGAGCCGGACATCCAGGAGAGCAGTTGCTGCACCCACAGGTCGCCGTTGGCCAGGGCGATGGCCTGCAACGGCTCGAACAGCGCCGTGATGGCGATGCCAGACAGCAGTATCCGCTCCGGCTGGAAGCCGTTGCGCCGGTTGATAAGCACCAGCAGCAACAGGCAGGCGAAGGCGCCCACCAGCCCCCCCAGCAGCATCATGGGCAGCGGCAAGGCGGGCAGCAACAGGGCCGCCGCAATCACCCCCATGAAGGTGCCACCGCTCACCCCCAGCAGTTCGGGGCTCGCCATAGGGTTGTTGCTGACTCGCTGCAACAGGGTGCCTGCCAGCGCCAGCAACACGCCTGCGGCACCCGCTGCCAGCGTGCGCGGCAAGCGCCACTCCAGCTGGACCTGCCACCGCAGCCAGCTCGGCCAGCCCCAGCCGCCCATTCCCTGCCCAAACAACAGGGAGGCGATCACCGCCGCAGCCAGCCCCAACACCATCAGGCCGACAAGGCGAGTTGGCGCCGGATGGCGGGCCAACTGCAGGGAGGAGTTCGCCTTAGGCGCACTCTGCTTGATACCAAGACGCGGGATCAGCCAGAGCAGCAGCGGCGCCCCCAACAGGGCCGTCATGGCGCCGGTCGGGATCAGCACAGGCCAGAACCGGCTCAGGGTCTGCAGCAGCAGATCGGTGGCCGCCAGCAACAGGGCGCCGAGGATGGGCGCCCACAGCAGCCGCTGGGCCAGTTTTCTGACCCCCAGCAGCCGCACCATGGCGGGCGCCGCCAGCCCGATAAAACCGATCAGCCCCACCACGCTCACCACGCAGGCGGTGATGAAGACCGCGAGGCCGAGGCCGGCGAATCTCAGGTGCTTGAGAGAGACCCCCAGGCTGCGAGCGCTGGCATCGTCCAGCTCCAGCACTGCCAGCGGGCGCACCAGCACCGCCGCCAGCATCGCGGCCAACAGCAACCGTGGCAGCAGATAGCCGACGCCGCTCCAGCTGTTCTGGGCCAGAGATCCGCTCCCCCACACCAGCAACCCTTTGAGCTCCTCCTGGAAGAACAGCAGCAATCCCATGCTGATGGCGGCCAGATAGAGGTTTATCACCAGCCCTGCAAAAACGATGACCACGGGATTGAGCTGACGGCGCCAAGCCAGGGCGAAGACCAGCCCCATGGCCAGGCTTCCCCCGGCCATGGCGATCCACTCCCGCCCGATCAGCAGCCAGGAGGGGGCGAGCAGGGTCACCATCATCAGCGCCAGCTGGGCGCCAGAGGCCACCCCCAGGGTGGTGGGCGAGGCCAGGGGATTGCGCAGCACCTGCTGCATCAGGGTACCGGTGAGCCCGAGGGCGGCACCGGCCAGCAGGCAGATGGCAAGGCGCGGCAGCCAGCTGAAATGGACTACCGCCTGGCGGGCATCGTCCAGCTCGGGGGAGAACAGGGCCTGCCACCAGAGCGCCCCCGGCAGTTGACGCGACAGCTCGGCGCAAGCCAGCCCCAGTGTCAGCACCAACAGGCAGAGACCCGGGCGCAGCAGGGGCGAAGAAAGAGAAGAGCTCATTGATTTGATCCCCCGGTTGCTCTGTGGACAGCCTGCTCCCGCAAGGCACCGTCCAGCAGGGTGGCGAAGCGGCGGGCCGCCAATATGCCACCAAAACTCCATGTCGCAGGCAGATGGATCACTGGATTGTTCTGTACCAGCGGGAGATGCTGCCACAATCCAGGCTCCTGAAGTTTTTCACCAACTCCTACGGGCACGGGGTCCACCACCACCAGCCTGGCATCCGGCATCCCGAGAAACTGCTCCAGGCTCGCGACCGAGAATCCCCATGCATTGGTCTCTCCCTGCCAGGCGTTGCGAAGACCGAGGCGCTGCATCACAGCCTCGAACAGGCTGCCATGGCCAAACACCCGCACATGGCGCTCATCGATGAATTGCACCACCAGCAAGGGGGGCATATCGGCGGGCTGCGCCGCCTGCATCTGTGCCAGATCCTGCTCCAGCGCGGCGAGCTGGCGTTCGGCCTCCGCGGTCTTGCCCACCAGGGCGGCGATGGTCAGGGTCGCTTCCCGCAGTCGCTGCCACAGATCGGTGCCCGGTTCATACAGAGCGATGGAGTGCACCGGCGCGATGCGGGAGAGGGTCGGCGCCAGGGGGGCCGCCAGCGGCGAGATGAGAATAAGATCCGGTTTGAGCTCCGCCAGCAGTTCCCGGTTGGGTTGGGCACGCAGCCCGATATCGATCACCCCGGCAGGAAGCTGGGGTTCACCGACCCAGGCGCGATAGGGGGCCACATCCCCCACCGCCATCGGTGTCACTCCGAGCGCCAGCAGGGTTTCGGCTATGGTCCAGTCCACGGTGGCGATGCGGGGCGTGGCGCTGGTGACGGTGACAAGCTGCCCGGCCTCCCCTGCCAGGGGCAGCAGCAGACTGAGCAAACAGGGCGCCATCTTCAATAAACGGTTCAAGAGCGGCCCCCGGTCAGACGATGGCGATGGCGTGGTCATGGGCCGGATGGCGAATGACCTCCATGGGGATGCCATAGATGGCGTTCAGGGTCTCCCCTGTCATGATCTGTTCGGGCTCGCCGTGGGTCAGCAGACGGCCGGAGTGCAGCGCCACCAGCCGATCGCAGAAACGGGAGGCCATGTTGATGTCGTGAATGACGATGATGACCCCGAGGTTGAGCTGGCGGCTGAGCTGCTTGACGAGCGTGAGCACCTCCACCTGATGGGCCACGTCCAGGGCGGCCAGCGGCTCGTCCAGCAGGATGAAACGGCTCTCCTGAGCCAGCAGCATGGCGAGCCAGACTCGCCCCCGCTCACCGCCGGAGAGGGTATCCACCAGCCGATCGGCAAAGCGTTCGGTGTGGGTCAGGGCGATGGCACGCTCCACCTGACGGTGATCTTCCGCTCCCATCCGGCCCAGCAGTCCGCGCCAGGGGTAGCGCCCCATCTCCACCAGCTCGCGGCCGAGCAGGTTTTCGGCACTCGGCAGGTGCTGGGGCAGATAGGCCACCTGACGGGCAAACTCCCGGTTGCCCCAGGCAGACAACGGCTGGTCATCGAACAGGATCTCCCCGCCGCTGTGGGGTTGCTGGCGCGCCAGCAGCTTGATCAGGGTCGATTTTCCCGACCCGTTGTGGCCGATGAGGCCATAGACCCGACCTTGCTCGAAGCGAAGGCTGGTGGGGTGCAGCAGCGTGCGGTCATTGACCGCGAAGCTGGCGGATTTCATCTCGAACATAAGCAATTCCTGTGCTGGCTTGCTGCCAGTCTCATCGGTGCCAGCATCAGGTCGGCACCTTGCCATCCAGATGGGCGACCGCATCCCGGCTCACCTGCTCGCGCTGCTCGCCGGTCAGTTCGGTGAGGCGGCCCTGGCGCATCTCCAGCAGGCGATCGGCCAGAGAGAAGTAGTGATCGTCGTGGCTGATGGCGATCACCGTCTTGCCCATCTCCTTGAGACGCGGCAACAGCACCTGATAGAAGATGCGGCGGAACTGGGGATCCTGATCCGCGGCCCACTCGTCGAACAGCATGATCTCGCGCTGCTCTGCCAGGGCCAGCAGCAGGGCGACCCGCTTGCGCTGGCCCTGGGAGAGGTCGATATCGGCGATGAAGCCATCCTCGATGGCAAGCTTGCTGCCCATCTGCAACCGCTCAAGCCACTCGGCGACCAGCGCCTCTTTCGGCTCGGGCCCCAGCAAATGCTGGAACAGGTGGTAGTCGGTGAAGATGGCGGAGAAGAGCCCCAGATAGCCGTTGCGATCGGTGACCGGCTCCCCATCCAGCAGGATCCGGCCAGAGACCGGTTGATAGAGCCCGGTCAGCAGCATGGCCACGGTCGACTTGCCGGAGCCATTGCCACCGATGAGGAATATCTGCTCCCCCCGCTCGATCACCAGATTGATGGGGCCCACGGAGAAACCGCCCTCCCCCTGGTAGTGAAAGCTCACCTGATCCAGCTCGATGCGCTGCCAGGGGCGAGGCGCAGGCGGCAACGGGAACGCCTCGTCCGGCTCTGCCAGATTGAGGGCAGCTATCTTGTCGAACGCCACCTGGGCGGCGATCAGGGTCGGCAGGGCTCCGATGCCTTGCAGCAAGGGAGTGCGCAGGAACAACAGGGTCAGGGCGAAGGTGGCGGCCACATTGGTGTTGGCCCAGCCCAACCCGTTGGCCAGGAAGAAGACCAGGCCGATGGCACCCAGCATCATGATGTTCGACCAGTTCACCGCGCTCAGGTGGTAGGTATCGGCGCGGATGATCTGCTCCCGGTAGTCCCGGGCATTCTGCTCATAGAGCTGGTGGTAGACGAAGTGGGCACGCTCGCGGTTGAGCGCCAGCTCCTTGCACCCGGCGATGATGGACTGGTAGTTCTGGTAGAGCCTGTCTTCGGCCTGGCGCATGTGCGCCAGGTGGCGATAGACCCGGTTCACCAGCAGCCAGCCCACCACCATGGTCACGGTGACCCAGAGGGCGGTAACACCGAGCAAGGCGGGAGAGAGCAGGCCAAGGTAGATGATGGAGCCCAGGGTGAGCACCAGACCCTGTACCAGTTCCGGCAGGCGCACGAAGGCGATGGTGATCTGACCGATGTCGCTGGAAAGGGAGGCCAGGAGCGGCCCCTGCCCTATTTGACGCAGACGGGCGACGTCGGTATCCAGCAGTTGCTTGAGCAGGCGGCCACGCAACCGGTAGACGAAATGGTGACCCAGGGTGGTCAGGGCCAGTTGGGATCCGAGCGTGATCACCAGCAGCAGCAAGACCAGGCCGACAAGCTGACCCAGGATCGGCAGCGGATCCCCGACTGATTCGATAAGTGATTGATTGATGAAGGCAATGACGCCTATCCCGCTGACAGCACTCAGCAGGCTGAGCAGGGTAATGGCGATGAAGGGCCAACGGTATTGGCGATAAACCAGTGACAAGAGTTCCATGACAGGCCTGTAGATGAATGGAAGGAGGGCGGGAGCCTTCGCCCCCGCCCGGCCTGTCGCTTACCAGCGGTAGTTGACGGTGCCGACTATGCTGCGCGGCTCGCCGTAGTAGCAGTAGTAGTCGCAGCTCGCCACATAGGTGTCGTTCAGCAGGTTGTTGACGTTGATCTGGGCACGCCAGTTCTTGGCAAAGTCATACCCGATCATCGCATCCCATACGGTGTGTGCCGGTACCTGGGCGGAACCATAGATGGGGGTGTAGTCCGCATTCACCGCGCCGATGCCGACGCTGGAACCCACATAGCGCACGCCGGAACCCAGCTCAAGACCGGATACCGGGCCCTGCTGCACCTTGTAGTTGCCCCAGAAGGAGGCCTGGTGGCGCGGGATCAGGCTCGCACGACGATCGCCGTTGCCGGTGTCGTTGGTCTTGGCATCGGTATAGGTATATGCAGCGGTCAGGCGCAACGCCTCGGTGGCCTGCACGCTCCCTTCCAGCTCGACCCCCTGAGAGGTCACTTCACCGGCCTGGGTCTGCTGGCCGGAGCCGGTAGAGACCAGGGAGTTGGTCTGCTCCAGATCGAACAGCGCCAGGTTGATGTAGCCATCGAGGAAGCTGGGTGCGTACTTGACCCCGGTCTCGTAGAGCTTGCCTTCCAGCGGCTTGTAGGAGTTGCCGGTGTTGGGGTCTATCCCCGGCAGCACTTCGAAGGATTCCGCATAGGCGAAGTAAGGGGAGAGACCGTTGTCGGCCAGGTACATCAGGCTGCCGGAGAGAGAGAGGTTGTCGTCGTACTGTTTCTCGTTCTTGCTCTTGGCTTCGCTGATGTTGTGGGTTTCCACGTAATCGAAACGACCGCCCGCGGTCAGCAGCCAGCGATCATCCCAGCGGATCTGGTGCTGGGCATAGAGGCCGCTCTGACCCTTGGTGCTCTTCTGGTGGGTCGCGGTGGATTCATCAAAACCGGGGAAACCGCTGTAATCCGGGTTCATGGTGTTGATGGCGCCCATGCCATAGTTGTCGGCTTCCTGACCTTCATTTACATGGCGCTGCAGATCCACCCCCAGCAGCAGGGTCTGCTCCGTGCTGTCGGTGTTCCAGTAACCCACCATCTGGTTGTCCATGGTGGCGCTCTTGGTATCCCCATCCCGGTAGACCAGGCCGCGGTAGGCGGTGGTGCCTTCATAGGTCGGAAAGATATAGGTCTGGCGCAGCAGCAGATCGTTGTAATTGAAGCGAACGTTCTGCTTGAACTCCCAGGTCTGGTTGAGCTGGTGGGCCAGCTCGTACCCGGCGGAGATCTGGGTATTGCGATTGCGATCGTAATCCGGCTGGCTCAGGTTGGTGGAGGGATCGATCTGGCCGCCGGAGGTATTCAGGGTGCCATAGACCGGGAAGAAGCCGTTGGTCGGCACCCCTTCATCGTGCTTGAAGCTGGAGAGCAGCGTCAGCGTGGTGCGATCCGAAATATCCAGGGTCACGCTCGGCGCCAGATAGGCGCGCTCGTTGTAGGTGCCGTCCAGCACGCCGTCCCGCTCGTTGTAGAGGGCCACCAGACGATACCGGCTGTTGTCGGTAAGGGTGTCGGAGACATCCACCCCGACCTGGCGCAGATCCCGGTTGCCCAGTTGCAGGTTCACCAGTCCCTGCGGGGTCGCGGTCGGACGCTTGCTGATGGCGTTGATGACGCCTCCGGGAGGGGCTTCGCCATACAGAATGGAGGCCGGGCCTTTGAGCACTTCCACGCTCTCAAGGCCGAAGGGCTCCGGGGTCCAGACATAGTAACCGGTGCTGAACAGGCGGTTGCCATCCAGGTAAGAAGCCGCATCGAAGCCGCGCACCTTGAACCAGTCAGCATCCGTGTCCGAACCATAGGACTGGGACAGGACGCCGGAGCGATAGCGCAGGGACTCGTCTAGCTTGAGTACGGCGTGCTGGTCCAGCTCTTCGCGATTGACCACGGAAACGGCACGGGGGGTCTCTGCCATGGGGACCTCGACCTTCATGGCGGTCCCGGTCACGACCATGGTTTCGCCCGCCTTGGGCAACTCTTTATCCGCCTGTTCCGCCGCCAACACGGGCAGGGACGCCAGCAGACAGGAGAGCGGCAGCAGCTGTGCGCCTCTCTTTCGCATCACGGCATTCGGGGTATTTTTTTGCGCAATCATATAAGTGTCTCAAATATCAATAAGTTATGTTTGATTTCTTATTATGGGTGCCCAATTGGACCGGTCAGCCCGGCGCCTCAGGCGAATAAAGCAGCGCCATGCTACTACAGGTGCTGTGATCGAATCGATTCAATAATTGCTAATCATTTGCATCTGCATTGTTAATTGATGTTTTGAAGTGTCGTCTGACAACGAAAGGTGCGATGAGGTCGCAACAGGCGGAAAGAAGGCGCCACGACGGCCACGAGACCGGTTTTGGCTGCAAAAAAGTGGACAGGATCCTTATCCCCAAGCTTTATCCATATTTATCCACATGCTTTGGCGGTAAGATCCCCCCTCTTCACTTTTTCGATGACATCAGGATCCATTCCATGGCCAAACTCAACCTCGTCGTCGGCTCCATGCTGGGGGCCTCCGAATATGTCGCAGATCATGTGGTCGGCCTGCTTGAACAGGCGGGCCACCAGGCGGAGATCCACAACCCCGCCAGCCTGGCCAGGATCCTGACCGAGCCAGAAGCCATCGTGCTGGTGGTCACTTCCACCCATGGTGCGGGGGATGTACCCGACAATCTGCAGCCCTTTGCCCGGGATCTTGCCGAGCAGCAGCCGGATCTCGCCGCCTTCAAGTACGGAGTGATCGCCCTGGGGGATCGCAGTTATGACACCTTCTGCCAGGGCGGCAAGACGCTGGATCGGCTGCTGGCCGGGTGCGGTGCCAGCCGACTGGGGGATCTCCTGGAAATAGACGTGACCCAGCACGAGATCCCCGAAGATGCCGCAGAAACCTGGATCCACGACTGGATGACCTTGATCGGCTGATCAGGGCCAGGGAGATCCGGTCACGACCCCCGATCTCCCTGGTTATCCCCAGATCCCTATCCACCAGGTTATTAACAGGGGGATCCGGATAAGTTTTTCCCGAGAGCTCCCCACATGAGCTCGGATAATTGTGTATAACTTAGGTGCTAAGCTCTGCAAAACCTATAGTTATTCATGTATTAGATCTTGAAGACCATGTGTCTGTGTATAAAAACCCATGTTATCCCCCCGTTCGCCCCCTCTGGATCCAAGCTTTTCCACAAGCAGCGATCGACCTTAACCGAATGATCTTTATGATCAAAAATGCCTTATCAACAGAAGTCTCGGATCCTAATAAAAGATCCAATAAAAGATCGATCTAAAGATCCTTAAGATCTATTTAACCGATCCCTGATCCATACTGATCCTGAAGTAGACGTTCCCCTCCGGATGCTAAACAGATAGAATGATCCGCCCTTCAGACCAGGCAAACAAAGATCTTCAGGCGTGCAGATCAAGGTGATCCCCAATGCAATACCATGAACAATTTGATGTGATCGTCGTCGGTGGCGGTCATGCAGGAACCGAAGCAGCAACAGCGGCAGCCCGAATGGGTCTCAATACCCTGTTGCTCACCCACAACATAGATACGCTGGGGCATATGTCCTGCAATCCGGCGATCGGCGGGATCGGCAAGGGACACCTGGTCAAGGAAGTCGACGCCCTTGGCGGGATCATGGCGCAGGCCATCGATCTCGGCGGGATCCAGTTCCGCACGCTCAACTCTTCCAAGGGCCCTGCGGTGCGGGCTACTCGTGCCCAGGCTGATCGCCTGCTGTACAAGGCTGTGGTGCGTCAGACCCTGGAGAACTACCCGAACCTGAAGATCTTCCAGCAGGCCTGTGACGATCTGGTCATGGACGGGGATCGCGTCGCCGGGGTCGTTACCCAGAGCGGGATCCGCATCAGCGGCAAGACGGTCGTACTGACCGTTGGCACTTTCCTCAATGGTCTGATCCACATCGGCATGGAGAACTACAAAGGGGGCCGCGCCGGGGATCCTCCCTCAATTGCCCTCGCCCAGCGCCTGCGTGAAATGCCGCTGCGCATCGATCGCCTCAAAACGGGCACGCCACCACGCATCGATGCACGCACCGTCGATTTTTCTGTGATGCAGCAGCAACATGGTGACGATCCTCGCCCGGTCTTCTCCTTCATTGGCAACGCCAGCCAGCATCCGCGCCAGATGCCTTGCTACGTGACCCATACCAATGAGCAAACCCACGAGGTGATCCGCAACAACCTGGATCGCAGCCCCATGTACGCCGGGGTGATCGAGGGGATAGGTCCGCGCTACTGTCCGTCGATCGAGGACAAGATCACCCGCTTTGCCGACAAGACGGCGCACCAGATCTTTGTGGAACCGGAAGGCCTGACCACCCACGAGCTCTACCCGAACGGGATCTCCACCAGCCTGCCGTTCGACGTGCAGGTGCAGATCGTCCGCTCGATCCGTGGCTTCGAGAATGCCCATATCACTCGCCCTGGCTACGCCATCGAGTACGATTTCTTCGATCCGCGGGATCTCAAGGCCAACATGGAGAGCAAGTGCATCGAGAACCTCTTCTTCGCCGGCCAGATCAACGGCACCACCGGCTATGAAGAGGCCGCTGCCCAGGGTCTGATGGCCGGTCTGAACGCGGGCTTGCGCGCCCAGGGCAAGGAAGCCTGGCACCCACGCCGGGATCAAGCCTACATGGGCGTGATGATGGACGATCTCTCCACACTGGGGACCCGCGAACCCTATCGCATGTTCACCAGCCGTGCCGAATATCGCCTGCTGCTGCGGGAAGACAACGCGGATCTGCGCCTGACCGCCATCGGCCGCGAGCTGGGTCTGGTGGACGATCATCGCTGGAGCCTGTTCAATGCCAAGGTGGAACAGGTGGAGCAGGAACGTCAGCGCATGCGCTCGACCTGGATCCATCCACAGCATCCGTCTCTGGAGGCCGTCAACGCCCTGGTCAACACTCCCCTGACCCGGGAGCAGAGCCTGGAAGAGCTGTTGCGTCGCCCCGAGGTGACCTACGATGCCCTGATGGCCATCGAGGGTGTGGGGCCTGCATTGACCGATGCGGCTGCCGCGGATCAGGTGGAGATCCAGATCAAGTACGCCGGTTATATCGAGCGTCAGCACGACGAGGTGGAGAAACAGCTGCGCAACGAAAACACCCTGCTGCCGTTGGATATGAACTACCGCGACGTGAACGGTCTCTCCAACGAGGTGATCGCCAAGCTCAACGATGCCAAGCCAGAGACCATTGGTCAGGCGTCCCGCATCTCCGGCATCACCCCTGCCGCCATCTCCATCTTGCTGGTGCACTTGAAGAAACACGGCCTGCTGCGTAAAACCGCCTGAGGAATTCCCCGTTGGACAACATGCTGCAAAGATTGAACGGCCTGCTCATGCAGGCCGGAATTGTTATCACCGAAACCCAGAAGACCCAGTTGGTGCAGTTGGTCGAGTTGCTGCACAAGTGGAACAAGGCTTACAATCTCACCTCGGTGCGAGATCCGGACGCCATGCTGGTCAAGCATATCCTCGACAGCCTGGTGGTGAGTCCTCACCTGCACGGTGAACGCTTCATCGATGTGGGAACGGGTCCGGGTCTGCCCGGACTGCCGCTGGCCATCATCAATCCGGACAAACAGTTCGTGCTGCTCGACAGCCTGGGCAAGCGGATCAACTTCATCCGCCAGGTGATCCTGGAGCTGGGGTTGACCAATGTGACCCCCGTCAAATCCCGGGTGGAGGAGTATCAACCCGAGACCGGATTTGATGGTGTACTGAGCCGGGCTTTCGCCTCCCTGGAGGACATGCTGAGCTGGTGTCATCATCTGCCGTCACCCGAGGGCAGCTTCTTGGCGCTCAAGGGACAATACCCCGAGCAGGAACTGGCACAGTTGCCTGCCAGCATTCGCCTGGTTGCCACCCACAAGCTGGTGGTGCCGGAACTGGAAGGCGAACGCCATCTGCTGGAGTTTAAAGCCATCCAGCCCGAATAGGGCCGCCGCATTCATTTAGGGGACAGTGTGGGAAAAGTCATTGCCATAGCCAACCAGAAGGGTGGAGTGGGTAAAACCACCACCTGTGTGAATCTGGCCGCCTCCATGGCCGCTACCCGGCGCAAGGTGCTGGTGATCGATCTGGATCCGCAGGGCAATGCCACCATGGGCAGTGGCGTCGACAAGTACGATGTCGAACGCACCGCCTATGAACTGCTGATCGAAGATGCCCCTATCGGCGAGGTGATCATCCCCGAAACCTCGGGAGGCTATCACCTGATCGCCGCCAATGCCGACGTGACCGCGGCAGAAATCCGCCTGATGGAGTTTTTTGCCCGCGAGATCCGCCTGCGCAACGCCCTGGCCTCGGTCAGGGACAAGTACGACTACGTCTTCATCGACTGCCCGCCTTCTCTCAACATGCTGACGGTGAACGCCATGGCCGCCGCCGACTCCGTGCTGGTGCCCATGCAGTGCGAATACTATGCGCTGGAAGGGCTGACCGCCCTGGTGGACACCATCAGCAAGCTGGCAGCCGTGGTCAATCCGGAGCTGAAGATTGAAGGGGTGCTGCGCACCATGTTCGATCATCGCAACCGGCTGGCCAATGATGTGTCCGATCAGCTGAAACAGCATTTCGGGGACAAGGTCTATCGCACCATCATTCCCCGCAACGTAAGACTGGCGGAGGCGCCGAGCTTTGGCGCGCCAGCCATGCACTATGACAAATCATCGGTGGGGGCCAAGGCCTATCTGGCCCTGGCTGGCGAGATCCTGCGCCGCCAGGAACAGGAGTCCCAGCCGCTCACCGCAGATCGAGAGAGCATATGACGCCGAAGAAACGTGGGCTGGGCAAGGGGCTGGACGCCCTGCTCAGCACCAGCACGGCCGCCCGCCAGAAACAGGTGATGAGCGACCAGCGCACCGAACAGGCCATGGCCCCGACCAATCAGGGGGAATTGCGCAAGCTGCCGGTGGAGTGGTTGCAGTCCGGCAAATACCAGCCGCGCAAGGATATGTCCCAGGATGCGCTGGAGGAGCTGGCCAACTCCATCCGTGCACAAGGGGTGATCCAGCCCATCGTGGTTCGCTCCATCGGTGAAAACCATTTCGAAATCATTGCTGGTGAACGCCGCTGGCGTGCCTCCCAGCTGGCCCGTCTCGAAGTGGTGCCCTGCCTGGTCAAGGATGTCGCCGACGAGGCGGCCGTCGCCATCGCACTTATCGAGAACATCCAGCGTGAAGATCTCAACGCCATCGAGGAGGCCGTCGCCCTCCAGCGCCTGCTGACGGAGTTCGAACTGACTCACCAGCAGGTTGCCGAGGCGGTAGGCAAGTCCCGCACCACGGTCACGAACCTGCTGCGTCTCAACCAGCTCAACGAGGACGTGAAGCGCTTCGTGGAGCACGGCGACCTCGACATGGGGCATGCCCGTGCCCTGCTGGCCCTGAGCGGCCAGGCCCAGTCAGAGCTGGCCAAACTGGTGGCCCAGAAGGGGCTGACAGTGCGAGATACCGAGAAGCTGGTGCAAAAAGCACTGGAACCGGCAAAAACCAGGGTTGAACCCGTCCGCGATCCGCAGTTTGGTTATCTCGAGCGCCAGATTTCTGAAAAAATTGGCAATCAGGTGCAACTTCAGCCGGGCAAGAAAGATAGCGGCAAGTTAGTAATAAGTTACGATAACTTGGCAGATTTGGACCGGGTATTGGGCTATTTTGGCCTGTCAGAATCGTGATTTTTACGCTTTTTGTAGTAATAAAACATCCATTACTTTCGATATGAACATAACCTTAATTTCGCGCGGAAAGCCGCAAAAATTAAGGATTTTTGCCATGTTGCAATAGCCGTCTTCACGGGTATAATTTGACCGGCTTTTCGAGCTGTGAACCTGGGGTCTTCGGATCCCGATTTTTTACAGTTCTGTAATGTTCAGGGGTAGGTTGGTGAAGCAGAAAATAGCCTTGGAAGGTTTGACGCTGGCCTTGGCTATGCTCGTTTGTCAGCTGGTCCTGATCCTGGCGATCGCCACCGTCTGGTTTTATCAGGCGGGAAAGTTCGCCGGACAATCCTCTCTCTACGGAGGGGGGATGTACTGGGTTCCTCAAGCCCTGTTCACGCTCTGGGTTCTACGCCGCAAGGTGACGAAAGAGAGCGTAGGCCTGGTTTTGCGGGACTTTTATGGTGGGGCAGGGATTAAGCTCATTACTACAACAGGACTTTTCGCCCTGCTGTTTGGCGCCGGGATTGAGGTCGACACCGCCTCGTTCTTCGCCACTTATATCCTCGCCCTCGTTGTACAGTGGATAGTTTCATTCACGCTTAACAACCACTATTAGGAAAACTCATGTCTGCAACCGGAGAAGTCCTGACTCCTCAGGGATATATCTCCCACCACCTGACCCACCTGCAGGTAGGGTCCGGGTTCTGGACGGTGAATATCGATTCCATGATATTTTCCGTCGTGCTAGGCGCCCTGTTTATCTGGTTGTTCCGCAAGGTTGCCGTCAAGGCCACCAGCGGTGTGCCCGGTAAGCTGCAGTGCTTTGTGGAGATGCTGGTCGAGTTTGTGAATGGTAACGTCAAGGACATCTTTCATGGTCGCAACAAGGTCATCGCACCTTTGGCCCTGACGGTGTTCGTGTGGATCTTCCTGATGAACTTCATGGACCTGATCCCCGTTGACTTTATCCCTCACGCTGCACAGTTGATGGGTGTTCCCTATCTGCGTGTGGTTCCCTCTGCTGACGTTAACATCACCATGTCCATGGCTTTGGGCGTGTTCTTCTTGATCCTGTACTACAGCATCAAGGTCAAGGGTATCAGCGGGTTCGTGAAGGAGCTGACGCTTCAGCCTTTCAATCACCCTGCTGCCATCCCGGTTAACTTCATCCTTGAAACCGTCACGTTGATTTCCAAGCCTGTTTCATTGGGTCTGCGACTGTTCGGCAACATGTATGCTGGCGAACTGATCTTCATCCTGATTGCGGGTTTGTTACCCTGGTGGTCACAGTGGATCCTGTCCGTGCCTTGGGCAATCTTCCACATCCTGATCATCACTTTGCAGGCGTTTATCTTCATGGTTCTGACCATCGTCTATCTGTCGATGGCGCAGGAAGACCATGGTTGATGCAACTCAAATAATCCTTTTTATACAATCAATTACATCTAAATAAATGGAGATCCTCATGGAAAACTTGAACATGGACCTGCTGTACATCGCTGCTGCAATGATGATGGGTCTGGCGGCTATCGGCGCCTCCATCGGTATCGGTATCCTGGGTGGCAAGTTCCTGGAAGGTGCAGCCCGTCAACCTGACCTGATCCCTGTTCTGCGTACCCAGTTCTTCATCGTGATGGGTCTGGTGGATGCGATCCCGATGATCGCCGTTGGTCTGGGTCTGTATGTGATGTTTGCGGTTGCCTAAGTCATTACGACTCACGCAGAACCCATTAACTAACTAAAGAGGACATCGGCTGTGAATATCAACGCCACCCTCCTCGGCCAAGCAGTTGCTTTTTTCATCTTCGTAGTGTTTTGCATGAAGTACGTATGGCCGCCGCTGATGGCTGCCATCGAAGCCCGTCAGAAAGAAATCGCTGACGGCCTCTCTTCTGCAGAGCGTGCCAAGAAAGATCTGGAGCTGGCCAAGGCCAACGCCACCGATCAGCTGAAAGAAGCCAAGCTTCAGGCTGCTGAAATCATCGATCAGGCCAACAAACGCAAGGCCCAGATCATTGATGAGGCCGCTGTCGGAGCCCAAGCTGAGCGGGAGAAAATCCTGGCTCAGGGCCGTGCAGAGATCGAAGCTGAACGTCATCGTGCCAAAGAAGAACTGCGCAAGCAGGTTGCTGCTCTTGCCATCGCGGGTGCAGAGAAGATCCTGGCACGCCAAATCGACCAGGCTGCCAACAGCGACATCGTCGACAAACTGGTAGCAGAACTGTAACGGGAACGGGGCTATGTCTGAACTGACTACAATCGCTCGCCCCTACGCCAAGGCTGCTTTCGAGTTTGCCGTTGAGCACAAGGCGGTTGACCAATGGCTGGAGATGCTCGATTTCGCCGCTCAGGTGGCAGAAAACGAGACCATGCACAGCCTGGTAAACGGCTCCGTTGCTGCCGAAGAACTGGCAAAGCTGTTTGTCGGTGTCTGCGGTGAGCAGCTCAACGAGCACGGTCAGAACCTGATCCGGGTGATGGCCGAGAATGGTCGCTTGGGTGTGCTGCCGGCGGTCGTTGCCGAATTCGTCGCGCTCAAGGCTGAACTGGACAAAGAAGTTCAGGCTGACGTGATTTCGGCGATCGAACTGACCGACCAGCAGAAAGCCAATATTCAGGCTTCTCTGGAACAACGTCTCGCGCGCAAAGTGAAGCTGAATTGCAGCACAGATGCGTCCTTGATGGCCGGGGTGCTCATCAAGGCCGGTGATCTCGTTATCGACGGCACGGTCCGCGGTAAGCTGGATCGCATGGCCGATGCGCTGCAATCTTGATTGGGGTATTAGAGCATGCAACTGAATTCCACTGAAATCGCCGAGCTGATCAAGCAGCGCATTGCGCAGTTTGATGTCAAAAGCGAAGCGCGTAACGAAGGTACCATCGTTTCTGTAAGCGACGGTATCATTCGTATCCACGGTCTGGCCGATGCCATGCAGGGTGAGATGATCGAGCTGCCGGGCAACCGCTTCGCTCTGGCATTGAACCTGGAGCGTGACTCCGTTGGTGCCGTAGTAATGGGTCCCTATGCCGATCTGGCCGAAGGGATGAAGGTAAAGGGTACCGGCCGCATTCTGGAAGTGCCGGTCGGTCGTGGTCTGTTGGGCCGGGTGGTCAACACCCTGGGTCAGCCGATCGACGGTAAGGGTCCGGTAGACAACGACGGCTTCTCGCCGATCGAAGTGATCGCCCCGGGCGTTATCGAGCGTAAGTCTGTTGACCAGCCAGTCCAGACCGGTCTGAAAGCCATCGATGCCATGATCCCTATCGGTCGTGGCCAGCGTGAGCTGATCATCGGTGACCGCCAGGTTGGTAAGACCGCCATCGCCATCGACACCATCATCAACCAGAAAGATTCCGGCATTAAGTGCGTCTACGTTGCGATCGGCCAGAAGGCCTCCACCATCGCCAACGTGGTGCGCAAGCTGGAAGAGCACGGCGCCCTGGCCAACACCATCGTGGTCGTGGCTTCTGCCTCCGAAGCGGCTGCTCTGCAGTATCTGGCTCCCTACGCCGGTTGCTCCATGGGCGAGTACTTCCGTGACCGCGGCGAAGACGCACTGATCATCTATGATGACCTGTCCAAGCAGGCCGTTGCCTATCGCCAGATCTCCCTGCTGCTGCGCCGTCCGCCTGGACGTGAAGCTTACCCGGGTGACGTCTTCTATCTGCACTCCCGTCTGCTGGAGCGTGCTGCTCGCGTCAACGCCGAGTACGTAGAGAAGTTCACCAATGGTGCCGTGAAAGGCCAGACCGGTTCCCTGACCGCCCTGCCGATCATCGAAACCCAGGCCGGTGACGTCTCCGCGTTCGTTCCGACCAACGTGATCTCCATCACCGATGGCCAGATCTTCCTGACCTCCCAGCTGTTCAACTCCGGTATTCGTCCGGCGGTTGACCCGGGTATCTCCGTATCCCGTGTGGGCGGTGCTGCTCAGACCAAGATCGTCAAGAAGCTGTCCGGTGGTATCCGTACCGCGCTGGCCCAGTACCGCGAACTGGCGGCATTTGCCCAGTTCTCTTCCGACCTGGACGATGCTACTCGCAAGCAGCTGGATCACGGTCAGAAAGTCACCGAGCTGATGAAGCAGAAGCAGTACTCTCCGATGAGCGTGGCCCAGCAATCCCTGGTGCTGTTCGCCGCCGAGAAGGGTTATCTCGCCGATGTCGAACTGAGCAAGATCGTCGACTTCGAAGCCGCTCTGCTCTCTTACGCCAATACCCAGCATGCCGAGCTGATGGCTGAAATCAATGCCAAGGCCGACTACAACGACGCGATCGTTGGCAAGCTGACTGCGTTGCTGGATGACTTCAAGGCAACCCAGACCTGGTAAGCGTGTGTGGCAGCGCAAGCTGCCACCTGATGGAGAGAAGAGATGGCCGGCGCAAAAGAGATACGTAACAAGATCGGGAGTGTGAAGAACACTCAGAAGATCACCAGCGCTATGGAAATGGTGGCAGCGAGCAAGATGCGCCGTGCGCAGGAACGCATGTCTGCCAGCCGTCCGTACGCTGAAACCATGCGCAAGGTGATCGGCCATATCGCTCAGGGGAACTTGGAATACAAGCACCCCTACCTCATCGAACGTGAGGTGAAGCGAGTGGGTTACATCGTCGTCTCCACCGACCGTGGCCTGTGTGGTGGTCTGAACATCAACCTGTTCAAGGCTGCCCTCAATGATATGAAGCAATGGAGCGCGAAAGGTGCCAAGGTTGACCTGGCATTGATCGGTAACAAGGCCTCCAACTTCTTTGAACGGCACGGCGCCAAGGTGAAAGCCCACGTCTCCGGACTGGGTGACAACCCGAGCGTCAATGACCTGATCGGTTCAGTGAAGGTCATGCTGAAGGCTTACGACAACGGTGAGATTGACAGGCTGTATCTGGTGTACAACAAGTTCGTCAACACCATGGTTCAGCAACCAAAAGTCGATCAACTGCTGCCTTTGCCCGTAACAGAAGACAGCAAGCTCGCCAAGAAGCACCACTGGGACTACCTCTATGAGCCGGATCCCAAGCAACTGCTGGATACCCTGCTGATTCGCTACGTCGAATCCCAGGTCTACCAGGGTGTGGTAGAAAACTTGGCAAGTGAACAGGCAGCCCGAATGGTTGCCATGCAAGCCGCGACTGACAACGCCGGCAACCTGATTAACGATCTGCAACTGGTATACAACAAGGCCCGTCAGGCCAGTATTACCCAGGAGCTCACAGAGATCGTTTCCGGTGCTGCTGCGGTGTAAGGCAAGGGTTATCAAAGGTTTAGAGGATTTGACATGAGTAACGGTTTCATCGTCCAAATCATCGGCGCTGTGGTGGACATCGAGTTCCCGCAGAATGCCGTGCCCCAGGTGTACGATGCACTGAAGGTTGTCAGCGAAGGCCAAGGCCAGGGTCTGGTACTGGAAGTTCAGCAACAGATCGGCGGCGGCGTCGTGCGTTGCATCACCATGGGTTCCTCCGACGGTCTGCGTCGTGGGTTGGAAGTAGTTAACAGCGGCAAGGCCATCCAGGTACCGGTCGGTACCTCGACCCTGGGCCGTATCATGAACGTACTGGGCGACCCCATCGACGAGAAGGGTCCGATCGGCGAAGAAGAGCGTTGGTCCATCCACCGCGAAGCCCCCAGCTACGAAGATCAGTCCAACAGCACCGAGCTGCTGGAGACCGGCATCAAGGTTATCGACCTGGTATGTCCGTTCGCCAAGGGTGGTAAGGTTGGTCTGTTCGGCGGCGCCGGTGTAGGCAAGACCGTCAACATGATGGAGCTGATCCGTAACATCGCGATCGAGCACAGCGGTTACTCCGTGTTCGCCGGTGTAGGTGAGCGTACCCGTGAGGGTAACGACTTCTACCACGAGATGATGGAGTCCAACGTACTGGACAAAGTATCTCTGGTTTACGGTCAGATGAACGAGCCGCCCGGAAACCGTCTGCGCGTGGCGCTGACCGGCCTGACCATGGCCGAGAAGTTCCGTGACGAAGGTCGTGACGTGCTGTTCTTCGTGGACAACATCTACCGTTACACCCTGGCCGGTACCGAAGTATCCGCACTGCTGGGCCGTATGCCCTCCGCAGTAGGTTACCAGCCGACCCTGGCCGAGGAGATGGGTGTTCTGCAAGAGCGCATCACCTCCACCAAGACCGGTTCCATCACCTCCGTCCAGGCCGTTTACGTGCCTGCGGATGACTTGACCGACCCGTCTCCGGCGACCACCTTCGCCCACCTGGATGCGACCGTCGTACTGTCCCGTCAGATCGCGGCTCTGGGTATCTACCCGGCCGTTGACCCGCTGGACTCCACCTCCCGTCAGCTGGATCCGCTGGTGGTTGGCAAGGAGCACTACGAGACCGCTCGTGGCGTTCAGACCGTACTGCAGCGCTACAAGGAGCTGAAGGACATCATCGCCATCCTGGGTATGGATGAACTGTCAGAAGAAGACAAACTGACCGTAGCCCGTGCCCGTAAGATCGAGCGTTTCCTGTCCCAGCCGTTCTTCGTGGCAGAAGTGTTTACCGGTTCTCCGGGCAAATACGTGCCGCTGAAGGAAACCATCCGTGGCTTCCAGGGCATCCTGAAGGGCGAGTATGACGATCTGCCGGAGCAGGCGTTCTACATGGTTGGCGGCATCGACGAAGTCGTCGAGAAGTCCAAGAAACTGTAAGCCTCGATAGGAGGGCCCATGGCTGAGATGATCTCCTTTCACCTGGATGTGGTGAGCGCCGAAGGAAAACTGTTTTCCGGTCGCGTGCAATCCGCCCAGGTATCAGGCTCCGAAGGTGAGCTGGGTCTCCGCCACGGTCATGCTCCGTTGCTGACTGCCATCAAGCCGGGCCTGGTCCGCTTGATCAAGCAAAATGGTAGCGAAGAGGTGCTGTACATCTCCGGCGGCATGCTGGAAGTACAACCCGAAGCCGTGACCGTGCTGGCCGATACCGCCATTCGCGCAGACGATCTGGATGAGGCGAAAGCCCAGGAAGCCAAGCGTCGTGCCGAAGAGCGGATCAACAGCTCCCATGGTGATATCGACTATGCTCAGGCGTCTGCCGAGCTGGCCAAAGCGATGGCCCAGCTGCGGGTTATCGATATCGTCAAAAAGAATTACCGCTAATCACGGTGATGCAAAAAGCGACCTTCGGGTCGCTTTTTTTTTGCCCGTTGGATAGACTCCGCCCAGTATTTCCACCTGTTTCAAAGGCTAGCTATGTCTCTCAATGTCGTGATCCTGGCTGCGGGTAAAGGTACTCGTATGCGTTCTGTTCTCCCCAAGGTGCTGCACCCCGTGGCCAACAAGCCCATGGTCTCCCATGTGATCGATACCGCTCGCCAGATTGGTGCCGAACAGTTGCACCTGGTCTATGGCCACGGTGCCGAGCTGCTCAAGGAGCGGATCGTCGCGGAAGATGTGAACTGGGTACTGCAGGCCCAGCAGCTGGGAACCGGCCACGCGGTGGCCCAGGCCATCCCGTTCTGGAACGACGAAGACGACGTGCTGGTGCTCTACGGCGATACCCCGCTGATCCAGCCGGAGACCCTGCAACGGCTGCTGGCCGCCAAGGCAAGCGATGGCATGGCCCTGCTAACCGTGGTGCTGGACAACCCGACCGGCTATGGCCGCATCGTGCGCGACAATGGCCAGGTGGTCGGCATCGTCGAGCAGAAGGATGCCAACGCCGAGCAGCTCGCCATCCGCGAGGTGAACACTGGCGTGCTGGTGGCCAACGGCGGCCAGCTGCGCAGCTGGCTGTCGCGTCTGGACAACAAGAATGCCCAGGGCGAGTTCTATCTGACCGACGTCATTGCCATGGCCCACGGTGACAACTGCCCCATCGCTGCAGTCCATCCGGACAGCGCCATGGAAGTGGAAGGAGCTAACAACCGGGTGCAGTTGGCTGCGCTTGAGCGCAGCTACCAGCAGATGCAGGCCGAGAAGCTGATGATCGCCGGCGCCACCCTGATCGACCCGGCCCGCTTCGATCTGCGCGGCACCCTGGAAATCGGGGAGGAGGTGGTGATCGACGTCAACGTCATCATCGAAGGCAAGGTGGTGCTGGGCAATCACGTGCGCATCGGTGCCGGCAGCGTATTGAAGGATTGCGTGATCGGCGACCACACCGAGGTGAAACCCTACTCCGTCATCGAAGGTGCGCAAATTGCTGACCAGTGCTCGGTCGGGCCCTTTACCCGCCTGCGCCCGGGTGCCGTGCTGGAGCAGGATGCCCATGTCGGCAACTTCGTCGAGATGAAGAAGGCCCGGCTGGGTGTGGGCTCGAAGTGCGGTCATCTGACCTATCTGGGGGATGCGGACGTCGGCGCCAAGGTGAACATCGGTGCCGGCACCATCACCTGCAATTACGACGGGGTGAACAAGTTCCAGACCATCATCGAGGACGATGTCTTCGTCGGCTCCGATACCCAGCTGGTGGCGCCGGTGCGGATCGGCAAGGGGGCGACCCTGGGGGCGGGTTCCACCATCACCAAGGATGTGGCGGAAAACGAGCTGGTGATCACCCGGGTGCCCCAGCGCCACATTCCGAACTGGGCTCGCCCGGTCAAGAAGAAGTGATGCCCGATCAATGAAATGCAAACCGGCGCCCGAGGGCGCCGGTTTTTTTGCTTATGGCTGATGGCTGGTGTCATTGGTCGATGGCTGGGGGGCCGCCCATGCGGTGGCGGAGGGACTGTTCTCCATCACCTGATACCAGTCGAGCTTGCGAGTCAGCCCCATGACCAGCGCCAGGGTGGCGAACAGCAGCAGGGCGCCAAGCAACAGGGCTGTCTCCTCGGCCTGCAGCAGCCCGAACAGGATGGCGTAGACCAGCCCCAGCAGGGCGGCGAATCCCATGCCCTGTTTCGGGCCGCCCAGCACATGGCTCAGGTAGAAGCCGTTGAGGGCCACACTGGCCAGGGCGGCAATGAGATAGGCCCAGGCAAAGCCGAGATGCTCGGTCAGCGCCAGCAGCACCAGATAGAAGATGGCCAGCCCCATGCCCACCAGCGCGTACTGGATGGGGTGTACCCGCAGCCCCTTGAGCAGCTCGAACATGAAGAAGCTGATGAAGGTGAGGCCGATGAACAGCAGGGCATATTTGGCGGCCCGCTCGTTCAGCTGATAGTGATCCACCGGTTGCACCAGGCTGACGCTGAATGACGGCAGTTTGGTGCCCGCTCCCTTCATCATGCGGTTGAAGCGACTCTCCATGTCGGTGGCGAACCAGCTGGTCTGCCAGCTTGCCTCGAACCCTTGATCCGCAAGGGTGCGTTCACCGGGCAGAAAGTCGCCGAGAAAATTGGGATGGGGCCAGTTGCCGCTCAGGTGAAACCGGCTGTCCTGTCCGAGCGGCAACACTTCCAGCGCGTTCATGCCCTGCAGATCCAGCTCGATGTGAAAGCGGCCATCTTCGTCTGGCAAGGCGTCGAGCGGGGCATGGATCCCCACTCGCCCGTCCCCCAGCTGGGCACCAGGGGCAAACGGGATGCGTTTCTCCCCCCATTGCAGTTCGGGTACGCGGCTGATGCCCCGGGCATCGGAGAGGATCAGGCTGAGATAGGGTTTGCCCGGCACCAGGGCGGGATCCGCCGGGTCGAAGCTCAGGTTCGGGTTGCCGGCCACCAGCCCCTTGTCAGCCAGGCTGGTGGGCATCAGGCCGGAGAGGGAGAGCCGACTGTGATAAATCTGGGCCTGATAGATACCGAGCTTGCGCGGGGTCACCTCCATGCTGGCCCGCACGTCCAGCCTCTGGGGCAGCAGGTAGCGATAGACCTGCTCCTTGCGAACGAAATGTTTGCCATCCTGCTCGACGGTGACGGTCCGGGTATAGGGCTGTACCAGTACGGGCCCCATCAGGCGCTGGGGCCCGCTGTGGCTGGCCATGATGCTGTGAATGGCCTGACTGCGATAGGCCTGGCGCTCCCGATTCAGCTCCATGATGGCGTGAACCGGGATCATCATCAGCAGGCAGAGCAACAGCAGCAGGGCGATCTTGTGGGTGAAAATCTGTTTGACCATGACACGTCTCCTTGTTGTTGAACGGGAGTGTGCCGGGGTCGCGTGAAGGGAGGATGGGGCAGTGTGAAGTAGTGGTGAAGGGGGATAAAAAAACCGGCGCGAGGCGCCGGTGTTGCTGGCATCAGAGTGTCTTCAACCGGGCCGGCAGGGCGGCGAACACATCCTCCCTGGCCCTGAGGGAAGCGAACTGCTTGCCCGGCGTCTGGATGACGGTGTGGACGAAGATGAGCGTCTTGTCCTGTTTGCTGGCCCAGCCGACGAACCAGCCGATCTGCTGCTCCCTGTCCAAGCTGCCATCCAGCAGCTTGGGGTAACCCATGCCGGTCTTGCCGTGGATCTGCCAACCGTCGATGTCGGGCTGACGCATCAGGTTGGCGGTATGGCGCAGGGTCTGGGCGGAGACCGGCAGCTTGCCGCTCACCATCTTGCCAAGGAAGCGGGCTTGCTCCTGGGGGCTGATGGCGAGGCTGGCGCTGAGCCAGGCCTGGGTCAGACCGTCGTGCTTGCCCGGGTTGCCTTCGAGATCCCGGTTGCCGTAGTCGAAGCTGTCCACGTAGTGCTGGAAGCGAGCCTCTCCCAGCCACTCGGTGAGGCGCTGCGAGTACCAGATGACCGAGAATTGCATCCAGCTGCTCGGGGTGGTGGTCTGTTTCCACTCCGGCAGGAAATCAGGATCACCGGCCTTGAACGGCAGGGCAGGCAGTTGTTCATCCACCAGGAAGCCGCTGTCATAGCCCATCAGTGCCAGCGGGATCTTGAAGGTGGAGGCCGGGGTCAACTGGGCGGCACAGTCCCCCTGGGTGCTGACGGGTTTGCCGGTGCCGTCGGCAAACAGCATGCAGCCAGAAGCGGCGCTGGCAGGCAGTGCACAGAAGAGGCCAGCAGCAAGCAGACTGGACAACAGCATACGGGGCATATCTATCTCCTTGATTAATATGAATGCGCATCGACGGGGAAGGTCGTCATCGAGGAGGTGCAGCTTAGCCCGGCTCTGTGTGCTTGGTGTGAAGTGTCCTCAGTTGCCGGGCAGCCAGAGTGTGGCCAGCACCCCCCCGTCCGGCTGATTGGCAAGAGCAAGATGGCCGCCATGCTGGCGTGCCACCTCCATGGCAAAACTGAGCCCTAGGCCGCTGCTTTTTCCCTTGTCTGGCCTTGGCAGGGAGTAGAAACGCTCGAAAATCCTGGGCAGCGCAAAGTCGGGAATGCCTGGCCCCTGATCTCGCACCCGGAAGCAATACCCCCCTTCCTCCATGGCGCCGCTCAGCACCAGGGTACTGCCGACGGGGGCAAAATCGAGGGCGTTGTCCAGCAGGTTGCCAAGGGCCTGCTCCACCAGCAGGGGATCCCACTTCTGCTTCTGACCTTCCCCCAGCTCGGCGTGCAGGGATATCTGGCGGCGCTGGGCCTGGATCTGGCGGGCGTCGAGCACCCGTCTGCCCAGCCTGGCCGGCTCGACGGATTGTCTGTCCAGCCCCTGCCCTGATTCGAGGCGAGCGAGTTGCAGCATGCGCTCGATCAGCTGCTGCATGCGGGCCGTCTCCAGATTGATGTTGCCGATAAAGCGCTTTGCGATGTCCGGCGGCGGCGCCTCGGCCAGAATCTCCCCCGCCCCGCGAATGGCCGCCAGCGGGCTTTTGAGCTCGTGGGTCAGGCTGTGGACATAGGCCTCGATATAGGCCTTGCCGTCCAGTTGGCGGCGCATGGTTTCCAGGGAGTGGCCTAGCCTGTCCAGTTCGGGGCTGTAGAGGCGCGGCAGGCTGGCGGGCTGACCCTGGCTGATTGCATCTGCATAGTGCACCAGCTTGCCGATGGCGCGGTTGAGCCACCACACCAGCAAGGCGCCGATGAGCAGCGAGATGAACAGCAGCAGGGCCGCCCCTTTCAGCAACTGGTGTTCGCTGCGCTCTATCATGGGCTGCAGGGTGCTGTTGGGCTTGGCGACGGTGAGGGAGCCGAGGATGTCATCCCCTTCCCGCAGCGGGGCGGCCACGTGCATCACCGAGCTGGCGGGATCGTCGGGGTCGCTGCGGGTGCTGCGGGCGCCATATTCGCCGCGCAGGGTCAGGTAGACGTCGTTCCAGCGCGAGTAGTCCTTGCCCAGATCCACCCCGTCCGAGTCGTAGACCACCCTGCCTTTTGCGTCGGTCACATAGATGCGGTACTCCGCCTGCTGCTTGAGGTGGCCATCGATGAGTGCATTGATGGGACTCTGGTTGAGGCGGGCGAAGGCGCTGGCCAGCCGGCCATTCGCCATCTTTCCTTCCTGCATGTCGTCCAGGGCCAGGGGGGCCAGCATCTGCGCCATGTCTACCAGGGTATCTTCGGTGGCGCTGCGTACCCCGGGCTTGATCTCCTCGACGAAGATCTCCAGCACGAACCAGGCGGCCAGGGCGAAGATCAGCACCAGGCCGCACAGCAGTTGCAATCCGATTCTCATCTCATCCCCCTGCCGATGCCCGGCCACCCCGAGTTCATGCCAGCTCCAGACTGTAGCCCAGCCCGCGGTGGGTCAGGATCAGGTTGGCGTCAGGGTCCCGCTCCCGCAGCTTGGCCCGCAGAGTCTTGATGTGGGTGTCGACGGTGCGATCCAGACTCTCTTCCGCATCCTGCCACACCAGATCCATCAGCTGCTGGCGGGAGTAGACCCGACCCGGCGCCAGCATCAGGGTCTTGAGCAGCAGGTACTCATAACGGGTGAGCGTCAGGGGCTGGCCCAGGAAGCAGATGCGTGCCCGCTCCTCGTCCAGGGCGAGTGGCTGTATCGGCTGGGAGGGGGCGGGCTGGCTGCGGCGCAGGATGACCCGCACCCGGGCGCACACCTCACGGGGCGAGAAGGGTTTGGCCACATAGTCGTCTGCCCCTATCTCCAGCCCGATCAGCCTGTCTATCTCCTCGCTGCGGGCGGTGAGAAACATCAGGGGAATATCGGTCAGTGCCCGTACCCGCTTGCACAGTTCGAAACCGCTGATATCCGGCAGCCCCACATCCAGGATCAAAAAATCCGGTCGCGTCTGTTCCAGTCGCGCCAGCAACGGCTGACCGAGGGGGAACCACTCCACCTCGAAACCATCGGTCTGCAGGGCATAGATCAGGGTATCGGCAATGCTGGCTTCATCTTCCACCAGCCAGATGAGTCGTTTTTGCATGGCGTCCTCGTCGCAAATCGGCTCCTCATTCTGGCATCGAACCAAATCGGATCCTATTTGCCGTTTGATTTTTCCCGAAAAGGCATTAATATTTCGCCATTCTTTCGAATCGAAACTTATAGATGACCAAACGCAACACACAGCAGCGCCGTCACACCATAGTGAGTCTGGTGCAGGAGCAGGGGGAAGTCAGCGTCGATGCCCTGGCCAAACACTTCGCCACTTCCGAGGTGACCATCCGCAAAGATCTGGCGGTGCTGGAGACCGGTGGCCTGTTGCTGCGTCGCTACGGCGGTGCCGTTCCCCTCCCCAGCGAGATGGTGGTGGACAGCAACCCGGAACAAGTTTCGAATCGAAAGCTGGCCATTGCCCGCGCTGCCGCCGAGCGGATCCGCGATCACAACCGCGTCATCATCGACAGCGGCAGCACCACCAGCGCCATGATCCCCATGCTGGGCAACAAGCGCGGCCTCATTGTGATGACCAACTCCCTCAATGTGGCCGGTGCCCTGCGCGAGCTGGAAAACGAGCCCACCCTGCTGATGACTGGCGGGACCTGGGATCCCCATTCCGAATCCTTCCAGGGGCAGGTGGCGGAGCAGGTGCTGCGCTCCTATGACTTCGACCAGCTCTTCATCGGTGCCGATGGCATCGACCCGGAGCGGGGCACCACCACCTTCAACGAGCTGGTGGGCCTCTCCCGGGTCATGGCCGAGGTGTCGCGGGAGGTCATCGTCATGGTGGAGTCGGAGAAGATCGGCCGCAAGATCCCCAATCTCGAGCTGCCCTGGTCCGGCATCCATACCCTGGTGACCGACGAGGGGCTGAGCAATGCGGCCAGAGAACAGATTCAGGCCAGGGGGATCACGCTGATTTGCGCCCCAGTGGCCGTGTGACCTGAACAAACCATTATCCAACCGAATTAACGTCTTACGTTTCAAGGAGAAGTCTATGTGTGGCATCGTCGGGGCCGTCGCCCAACGTGATGTGGCTGAAATCCTGGTAGAGGGCCTGCGCCGTCTGGAATACCGTGGCTACGATTCGGCCGGTGTCGCCGTGTTCAGCGCCAACCAGCCGCTGCAGCGGGTGCGTCGCCTCGGCAAGGTGGCCGAACTGGCCAAGGCTCTGGAGGAGCAGTCCGTCCACGGTGGTACCGGCATTGCCCACACCCGCTGGGCTACCCATGGCGAGCCGTCCGAGCGCAATGCTCACCCCCATGTCTCCGAGCATATCGTGGTAGTGCACAACGGTATCATCGAGAACCACGAAGAGCTGCGGGAAGAGTTGAAGGCGCTGGGCTATGTGTTCAGCTCCGACACCGACACCGAAGTGATCGCCCACCTGGTGCACCACGAGCTGAAATCCGCCCCCAGCCTGCTGGCGGCCATGCAGGTCGCGGTGAAGCAACTGCGCGGCGCCTACGGCACCGTGGTGATGGACAGCCGTGACGACAGCCGCGTGGTGGTGGCCCGTTCCGGCTCCCCCCTGGTGATCGGCCGCGGCATCGGCGAGAACTTCATCGCCTCCGACCAGATGGCCCTGCTGCCGGTGACCCGCCGCTTCATCTTCCTGGAAGAGGGCGATGTGGCCGAAGTGACCCGCCGCGACGTGCACATCTTCGATACCCACGGCGAGGCCGTGGTGCGCGAGGAGTTGGAGTCCGAGTTGTCCCACGATGCCGGTGACAAGGGTGAATACCGCCACTACATGCTCAAGGAGATCTACGAGCAGCCCAAGGCCATCACCAATACCCTGGAAGGCCGCCTGGGCAGCGATCACGTGGTGGTCGAGTCCTTCGGCAACGGCGCCCGTGCCATTTTCGACAAGGTCGAGCACGTCCAGATCGTCGCCTGCGGCACCTCCTACAACTCCGGCATGGTGGCGCGCTACTGGTTCGAAGAGATCGCCGGCGTCTCCTGCGACGTGGAGATCGCCTCCGAGTTCCGCTATCGCAAGTCGGTGGTGCGTCCCAACAGCCTGCTGGTGACCCTCTCCCAGAGCGGCGAGACTGCCGATACCCTGGCAGCCCTGCGTCTGGCCAAGGAGTCTGGTTACATGAGCTCCCTGGCCATCTGCAACGTACCAGGCTCCTCCCTGGTGCGCGAATCCGACCTGGCCTTCATGACCCGGGCTGGTGCCGAGATCGGGGTGGCGTCCACCAAAGCGTTCACCACCCAGCTGGCTGGCCTGCTGATGCTGGTGGCCTCCGTCGGTCACTGCCGTGGTAACCTGAGCGCCGCCGCCGAGGCCGAACTGGTCAAGGCGCTGCAAGCCCTGCCTGTACGCATCAAGGAGAGCCTGGCCCTGGCCAAGCAGATCGAGACACTGGCCGAAGAGTTTGCCGACAAGCACCATAGCCTGTTCCTCGGTCGTGGCAGCCAGTACCCCATCGCCATGGAGGGGGCGCTCAAGCTCAAGGAGATCTCCTACATCCACGCCGAGGCCTATGCCGCCGGTGAGTTGAAGCATGGCCCGCTGGCGCTGATCGATGCCGAGATGCCCATCATAGTGGTGGCGCCGAACAACGATCTGCTGGAGAAGCTCAAGTCCAACGTGGAAGAGGTGCGTGCCCGTGGCGGTATCCTCTACGTCTTCGCCGATGCCGATACCGGCTTCAAGAGCGACGAGACCATGCGGGTGATGAGCCTGAACCACGTGGAAGAGGTGATCGCGCCGATCGTCTATACTGTGCCGCTGCAGCTGCTCTCCTACCATGTTGCCCTCATCAAGGGTACCGACGTGGATCAGCCGCGCAACCTGGCAAAATCCGTGACGGTGGAATAAGCCGTCGCCGGAAATGAAAAAAGAGCCGCATTGCGGCTCTTTTTGTTTTGGCAAAACAGGCTATGACAGCCGCAGGTTGGTGATGGTGACGTCGTCCAGGGAAGGCACAATGATGCCGCTGGAGATGCTCTTGGCAATCGCCTGGTTGCGGTTGCGCGAGTCCGTCTTGTTGGTGACCTGATTGAGGTGGAAGTTCACGGTTCGCTCGCTGATGCCGAGGATGGTGGCGATCTCCCAGGAGGTCTTGCCCTCGCTGGCCCAGAACAGGCACTCCTTCTCCCGATCCGACAGCTCGGCCAGGTATTTCATCAGGTCTGGCCTGGCCTTGATGAGGGTCAGGGCCGAGTTGAAGATGTAGCTGGCACAGAATGACAGCAGGGGAACGTTTTCAAACATCAGATCGGAATTGGACTTCTCCTTGCTGATGAAAGAGAGGATGCCGTGTTCCCCCTGCGGCGTGTGCAGCGGGAAGGAGACGCCGTTCCTCACCCCGAAGTCGGCGGCGAGGTTCATTACTTCCCTGCTGGCGCTGGGCAACCAGGGGGCATCACAATCGAGCTTGTTCCAGAAGATGGGCTGGGTCTGCTTCAGTCCCAGGAAGACGACCGGATCCTGGGTCAGGTAGTGCCGTTCCGAATAGGCATCAAACCAGCTGGTGGGGCAGTTGTTGAACAAGGCCACATGGGATTTCTGCATACTGATGGGGAAAATAATCAGCAAACGGAAGTAATCAAACCCCATCTGATGACTGAAGCGCTCCAGTTGTTGCTGGATCTCGCTGGTCTTCTTCGCCTTGGTGAACCGATCTATGTGTTCCCAGATCGCATCGTTAAACATGTAAGTCTCCTTTTTCGATCACTTATCTTGCTGATCGAAAAGACATTTTTTAGTTATTTAAAATGGTGTTGCGACTACCAACGCCAGTTATTCCCGTACTTGTCTAAAAAGTATCCTGTTTTTTCGGCCAGAGGCCAAGAAAATCATCTGATTGCCAGTGACCCTACTCTTTGAGACAATGAGAATAGTTATCATTGTTAAGATTTATATCATGAACAAGTTTTGGGGTCTGACCTTGTTACCCATGGCCGTTCATTGCGTCGTGTCCGCCGACGAAGTGGTTGCGCCAGCATTGAAGAACAGTATCGCCGACGGGAAAGCCTCCCAGCTGCGTGTGGAGAAAGCCGCCGATGGAGCCGTCGCCGCCAGGATTGAGCTGCAAAATGCCCAACTGCAACTGCGGGATCTGGAAGCCTACAACCGCTACATGCAGTCTCTGGTGGCCGATCAGCAAAACGAGCTGGGCAAGCTGAGCCAGCAGTTGGAAGCGGTACAGGAGACCAGGCAGGGGCTTGTCCCCCTGATGCTGCAGATGCAAGCCGATCTGGAACAGCTGGTACAGGATGACATCCCGCTGCGCAGGGAGGATCGTCTGGCGCGGGTTGCTGCCTTGAAAGCGACGCTGGCCAGAGCCGATGTGAGCGAGGCGGAGAAGTTCCGCCAGCTATTGCAGGCCTATCAGATTGAAGCCGAATACGGCAGCAGGCTGGACCATTATTCCGCCGAGCTGGTGCTGGATGGCGCACCGCGCCGGGTCGATGTGCTGGCTCTGGGTCGGGTCTCCCTGCTGGCGATGACCGCCGATCGCTCCCAGGCGTGGCGTTGGTCTGCCGAGCACAAGCAGTGGCAAGCCCTCGACGGCCAGTGGCTCTCCCCCATCGCCGAGGCGTTGGAAATGGCTGCCGACAAGAAAGTTCCCCAGTTGTTGAATGTCCCCCTTTCCGTCAGCCGTGGTCAGGAGGCCCAGTCATGAGCGTCAGCATGAAGTGGTTACCCCTTGCCCTCGCCCTCTCTCTGGGCACCACAGCCGCCGTGGCCGAGGAAGCCTGGCAGCAGCAGGAACAGGCCCGTGAGCAGAAGGCTCAGCAGGATCTGGCGTCTGTCTCCAGGGAGCTGAGCAGTGCCCGTGCCAAGCTGGCCGAGGCCCAGCGCCTGAGCAAGGAGCTGGCCAGCCAGTTCGCGGCCAATGAAAAGCAGCTGGTGGATCTCAATACCCAGTGGGAGCAGGCCTCCGGCGACATGAACGAGATCTTTGCGGTCACCCGTCAGGGCGCCAGCGATGCGGTCAAGTTGCTGAGCGAATCCGCCGTCGAGGGCCAGTATCCTGATCGTCTCGCCCCGCTGAAAACCATGGCACAGGATAAACAGGTGCCTGATCGCGCCGCCCTTGCCCTGCTGCCAGCCACCTTGCTGCAGGAGATCCGCGAATCGGGCCGGGTTGCCCAGTTCAACGGCAAGGTGCTCGATGCCCAGGGCGTTGCCAGCGAGCAGACGTTGACCCGGATCGGCAGCTTCGCCCTGCTGGGCGATGCGGGTTTCTTGCAACCGGAGGCCGAAGGCCTGAGTCCGGTGCTGGGCCTGCCAGGCAGCGTGCTTTCCGCTGTGGCCGCTTATCAGGGTCAGGAGGGAGAAGCGTTGCCGCTGGATCCCTCCCACGGTGTTCTGCTCGATATGCTGGCCCAGGCGCCCACCTTCTGGCAGCAAGTCCAGCAGGGCGGCCAGGTCGGCGCCATCATCGTGCTGCTGGCAGCCATCGGCCTGGGGATCGCTGGAGTACGGCTGTGGAGCCTCTCTCGCGAACTGGGTCGGGTTCGTCGCCAGCTCAAGAGCGGTGAATATCATGCCGACAACGCCCTCGGCCGGGTGCTGACGGTGGCTGACAAGCATCCAGAACTGAGCATGGAGACCCTCGAACTGCGTCTGGATGAGGCGATCCTGCAGGAGACCCCTCGCCTGGAGCGCGGCATCGGCATGGTTAAGGTGATCGCGGCCATCGCCCCCATGCTGGGTCTGCTCGGGACAGTGACCGGTATGATCGGCACCTTCCAGGCCATCACCCAGTTCGGTACCGGCGATCCCAAGATCATGGCGGGCGGCATCTCCATGGCCCTGGTCACCACGGTGCAGGGTCTGGTGGCGGCCATTCCGCTGATCCTGGCCCACAGCCTGTTGCAGTCCCGTTTCACCGAGCTTTCCAACGTGCTGGAACAGCAGGTGGCCGGGATCCTGGCCGAGCGGGCCGAAAGCAATGGTGACAGGGTGGAGCGGGTAGCATGATGCTCGACATCTGGCAGCAGTTGCAGAGCTTCATGGGCCGTGGCGGCCCGGTGCTCTGGGTCATTCTGGCCTTGCTGGTGCTGATGTGGATTCTGATGATCGAGCGGCTGCTCTACCTCAACCTGGGGTTTGCACCGTTGCAGCGTGAGCTGCTGGGCCGCTGGCAGGCGCGTCGCGAGCGTCACAGCTGGCACGCTCGCGCGATTCGCGGGCGCTGGCTGGCAGAAGTGGAGCTGGCGCTCAACCGTCATCTGATCTTCATCCGCACCCTGGTGGTGCTCTGCCCCATGCTGGGGTTGCTGGGTACAGTGACCGGCATGATAGGCGTATTCGATGCGCTGGCTGCGGCCAACCGCTTTAACCCGGAGAGCATGGCGGGCGGGATCTCCCGCGCCACCATCCCCACCATGGCAGGCATGGTGGTGGCCCTCTCCGGCGTGTTGTTACTTAGCCGGCTCGAGAGTCAGGCCAAGCGTGCGCTGGCCAAGACCCGGGACGGCCTGCGAGAAGAGAAGGTAATGCAATGAGACGGCAATCCAAACGCCAGCGCGATGAAGTGCAGATCGACATGACCCCCATGCTGGATATCGTCTTCATCATGCTGATCTTCTTCATCGTGACCACCTCCTTCGTGCGCGAAGCCGGGCTTGAGGTACACAGACCCCAGGCCAGCCAGGCCAAGGCGCAGAAATCGTCCAGCATCATGCTGGCGATCGGCGCTCAGGGGCAGATCTTCCTCGACCGCAAACAGGTGGATGTGGAGCGGGTACAGGCCACCCTCGCCCGACTGTTGGCGGAGCAGCCCGAGGCAAGCCTGGTGATCCAGGCCGATGAACGGGTACCCCACGGCAAGGTGGTGCGGGTGATGGATGAAGCCAAGGCGGCAGGCATCGCCAACATCGCCGTGGCGGTGGCACCGAAATGAAACACAAGTTGATGAGCCTGGGACTGGGGATCGCCCTCAGTCTGGGCATCCTGTTGTTCATGGCCACCCTGGTGGAGCCGCCCGGAGGGGAGAAGGCGACCACAGAGCAGAAATCCATCGTCATCAACATGCAGAACGAGGTGACCGAGGTACAGGTGCGTGAGCGGCCGGTACCCCAGGAGCCGGAACCCCTGCCGGAGCCGCCTGCCGCGCTGGCCTCGACACCGATGCCCATGCCGGCGGCGGCCCCGTTGCCTTCGGTACAACCGAGCCTGGATCTGGTCTCGACCCTGAGTGCGGTACAGGTCTTTGCCCCTGGCGTGGCGACCAGTCCCACTCCGGTCGCGAGCGGCAATTTCCATGGTCAGCAGCAGGGCGCTGGAATCGGTGCCGGTGACCTCTTGATGCCACTGCAACGGGTTGAGCCTGTTTATCCCTACCGGGCCCAGCAGGCCGGCATCGAGGGGTCCGTGACCTTGCGTTTCAGCGTCGATGCCGATGGGCGGGTACAGGATGTGGAGGTGGTCGAGGCCAAGCCGAAGCGTCAGTTCGAGCGAGCGGCCATTCAGGCGATCAACAAGTGGCGCTATCAGCCGAGGCCGGGCGCCACCGACAAGCTGGTGCAAGTCATCACGCTCAAATTCAAATTGGAGTCATAACCATGTTGCGGATCTGGATCTGTCTGCTGGCCCTGGTCAGCCAAGCCTGTCTGGCGATGGAGGTGAGCCCTCATTTCTCCCGCCAGCTGGAGCCCGTGATGAAGCTCTATCAATCCGGCCAGTGGCAACAGGCCCAGAGCAAGGCGGCTGTGCTCAAACCCGGTTCCGAGGCTGAGCACGCCTGGCTGGCGCAGTTACAGGCCTCTCTGGCCGCCAATCTGCAGCAGACCGCACAGGCGAGTCGCTACGTGGAGCAGGCTCTTGCCTATAAAGAGTGGCCAGAGCAGCAACGACTTCAGTTGTTGCGTCTGCGCGGGGATATCCAGGCCCAGCAATCCAAGTGGTCCGGCGCCATCGCCAGCTACAAGGCCGCATTGGCCATCAAGGCTGACGATACCTTGCGTCTGCGCTTGGCTGGCCTCTATTACCACAACAAGCAGTACGGCGAGGCAGCCAGCCAGAGTGAACAACTGTTGAAGAAAAGCTGGCAGAAGCAGGCAGCCATCATCCGCCTCTCCTCCCTCACTGCATTGCAGCGTTACGGCGTGGCTGCGGATCAGGCCGAAGAGTTGATCCGCCGCGAGCCGAAAGAGAGCAAGTGGTGGCAGCAGGCTGTGTCGCTCAATATCTCCGCCAAGCGTGGTGATCGAGCGCTTGCACTGCTGCAAACCGCCATCGACCGTCAACTGATGGATGATGCCGCCGCCCGCAACCAGCTGATCCGCCTGTATGCCTGGCAGGGACTGCCCTATCGCGGTGCGCGTCTGCTGGAGTCTGCCATGGCCAAGGGACAGATGAAGCAGAGCGCAGAGAATCGCCAATTGCTGGCCCAGTTGTGGGAAGGGGCACGTGAGTGGCCGAAGGCTGTGGACAGCTGGCAACTGCTTGCCCGGGAACATGCTCACCCCAAGGCCGCCATGCGTGCCGCCGAACTGCTGCTGCAACAGGGCAAGACGGATGCCGCCATGATCCAGCTCTCGGCCATCAAGTCAGTGAAAGGAGAGCAGGGCAACAGAGCCAAGGCCCTGCTGGTGCAGGCACACCTCAATAAAGAACAATATGCTCAGGCGCTGGTGTTGGCTCGCGAGCTGCAACAGCAGAACAACTGGCAAGACAGGGCGACCAGCTGGGTCAACTACATTCAGGCCCAGACTGACGGTATGAACAAAAAATCGGCATGAAACTGGGGTAAACTCTCATTTCATGGGGTTTAGCCTGCTTTTTCAGCAAACGAGCGCATTTTTACAAAAAGCCCTTGTCATCGCGGCGCGGCTCCCTATAATGCGCCCCTACCAGCACGGCGGACCACGCCGAACTGATGAGCTAGCTTCCTCGTGAAGCCAGCGCCGAAAGAAAAGCGAAAACAACCGCTTGACTTTCGAAGTGAGGGGCGTAAGATGCGCCTCCTCAACGCGATAAGCGTGACGCTCTTTAACAATTTGAATCAAGCAATCTGTGTGGGCACTCACAGCATCGAGCATCAAAAACAATTTT
>NZ_JAPDBZ010000017.1:0-45893 GCF_027705505.1 Aeromonas sp. QDB56 | reverse complement strand
CAAAGCCAAACCACAGAAGTATGCGACGAGAAAACCTAGTAAAAACAATGCCAGTCAGGCTTAACTGACTGGCATTACGGCCCTCGGGCCGCCGTTTTGCATTTTTGCGAAGCACGGTCAGAGATCGAGGGCGAAGCGCCCCTTGCCCGACTGCTTGGCCCGGTACATGGCGGCATCGGCCCGGTGCAGCAGATCGTCGATGTGACAATACTGGCCCGAGTGGCAGAGGGCGCCTCCTATGCTGCCGGCAAGGGGCAGCCGGTGACCGGCCACGTCCCCAGGAACCGCCATGGCCGCCAGCAGCCGCTCGCACAGGGCGGGCAGCTCCAGTTCCGGCTGGCGCAGGGCGGGCAGTATGATGGTGAACTCGTCGCCGGCCAGGCGCGCCACCATGTCCCCCGGGCGCACCTCGGCACTCAGCACCTGGGCGAAGCGTTGCAACAGGGCATCGCCGACGTGGTGTCCCAGCCTGTCGTTGATCCCCTTGAAGCCGTCGAGATCGAGGAACAGCAGGCCCAGGGGGTCGGCATTCTGGCGCACCCGCTCCAGCTCCCGGGAGAGGCGCAGGGTGAAGGCGCGCCGGTTGGGCAGGCCGGTGAGGGGGTCGTGAGCCGCCTCGTGTTCCAGCTGGCTTTGCAGCGCCTTGAACTCGGTGATGTCGCTGCCGAGGATGTAGACCCCGGGCTCGTCGCCCCGGCTCGGGATCATGGTGATCCTGAGGTCGCGTTGGCCTATGGGGAGATCGAAACGGTGCTCGAAACTCACCTGCTCACCGGCGAGGGCCTTTGCCACATAGGCCATGGCCCTGCCGTGGGCCTCCTCGCCGATGACGTCCCGCACGCTCATTTCCCGCATCTGTTCGGTATCGAGCCCGAAGTAGCGGCAATAGGCTTGGTTGGCGAACAGGTAACGCCCTTCGGGCGACACCATGCTGATGGTGACCGGCAGGCCATCGGTGATGGCCCGCAGTCGGGCACGGCCACGCTCGATCTCCGCGAGCACCTGGCGGCGGGCCGTGATGTCGTGCAAAAACAGGGCGATGCGCACCTTGCCGTCGAACTGGTAACGCTCGGCAATCACCTCGACCGGGATGTGCCGGCCTGTGCGGGTGATGATGTCGCACTCCAGCCGCCGTGGCGGACTCTGCGGGTTGCCTGACAGGCTCAGCAGGGGATGCTCGGCGCCGAGTAGCCCGAAGAGGGGACGGCCCAGCATCTCGTCGGCGTGCCAGCCGAGCAGGGTGGTGGAGGCCGGGTTCCAGCCTGTGATGATGAAATCGGCATCGAGCTCGAGGAAGGCGTTGCTGGTGTGCTCCAGCATGTGCTGCAGGCGGCGCTGCTCCTGCCACAGCTGCTGCTGCATGGCGCCGCGCTCGCGCATCTCCTGATGCAGCTGTTCCACCGTGCGGGAGAGCTCCCGGGTCCGTGACTGCACCTGCTGCTCGAGCCCTTGCTGCAGCCGCACGAGTTCGGCTTCGGCCTGTTTGCGCTCGGTGAGGTCGGCAAACACGGCGATCATGTGGGGGGCCATGGTGCGGCTCTGGCAGAGGGTCACGCTGAGCTGGACCCAGCACTGGGTGCCATCGGCCCGGATCATCCGCTTCTCCAGCCGGTAATCCTGCAGTTGCCCCGCGATCAGGGCATCGAACAGGGGCTGCTCCCGTTGCAGATCTTCGGGATGGGTCATGGCGAGCCAGGTCCGGCTCAGCATCTCGTGCTCGCTGTAACCGAGCAGCCGCTCCAGCCCCGGGTTGGCTCTCAGCCATTTCCCCTCGAGGGAGGAGAGGGCCATGCCCACCGACGACTGGTTGAAGGTCAGGGTGAAGAGATGCTCCTTGTCTTCCAGCACCTGGTTGAGGGTACGCACCTGGTGGCGCCGCTCCAGGTCGTGCAGGGTGTTCTCCACCAGGCGGCCGAAGTCGTCGAGATCCCGGCAGGCATCTTCGTCGAGATGGCGCGGCACATGGTCCACCAGGCAGAGGGTGCCGAGCACCACGCCATCGAGGGCGCGCAGGGGGCGGCCGGCGTAGAAGACCACGCCGGGATCATCGGTCACCAGCGGATTGTCGGCAAAGCGGAGATCCCGTCTGGCATCCGGTACCTGCATGATCTCGGGGCGCAAAATGGCATGACCGCAGAAGGAGTGCTCCCGGTTGATCTCGCACATATCGACCCCGGTGCGGGCGAGAAACCACTGCCTGTTCACATCGGTCAGGGAGACCATGGCGATGGGGAGTGCGAAATGCCGGGTGATGAGCCGGGTGAGGCGATCAAGCTGATCGATGGGCTCGTGGTCGAGCAGGCCGAGGATGCGCAGTCGTTCCAGTCGACTGTGTTCATCCAGCGGCAAGGGGGGGCAATCATGTGGCTCTCCTGCCAGTGATCTTGCCAGTGTAATATACAAGCCGAAGGATGGGATCCACCCCCGCTTATTGCGGAGCGGCGGGTTTGCTCTGTTTCTTGTGCTTGCGCACCCGCATGTAGTTGCGACGGACCCCGTAGGAGATGAGCAGGCCGGCCAGCAGCATCACCAGCAGCATCAGGCGCTGTTTCTCCTGGTTGACCTTGAGATGGGTATCTTGTGCGGCCAGCAGTTTCTGCTCTTCCAGGGTGATCCTCAGATAGCCCAGGGTCAGGTTTCCGTCCTGGATCTCCTGGACGAACTGGATGCGCCCCTTGCCCTGCTCCGGCAGGGATTTGTTGTCGCTGCCGATGGGCAGCAGACTGTCCAGCGGCAGGGCGTTGTCCGACTGGGCTAGGGGAATGCCGCGGGCGTCATAGAGGGTGACATCCAGAATGTCAGGCTCGACGGCCAGATCCTGCGCCAGTCTCTCCAGTTCGCTCTCCTTGTCCTCCTTGATCCAGCGGCGCATGTCCCGGGCGGCATAGGCGACCAGCGCCTGTGCCCTGTCCCGTGCCGCCGCGTGCAGGGCGGCCTGGCTCTCTCCCTGCATGTGGATGAGCAGCACCAGCACCCAGAGACCGAGCAGGACTCCCGCCGCCAGGCTGACAACACGTTTGATGGGAAGATGACGCACAGAACCGGGCCTTTGGTAATGGATGAGCGGGGCTGGCTGGTGCCCCGGTGCCGCGAAGCGGGAAACAGGGTGGTCTGTTTCCATGTCTGCCCGCACCGCAGGCGGGATCTTGGCGCTTGCCTGTACAAAAAGCAATACGCTACTCTGGGCCCGCATGATGAACCCCATGATTTCCAAGGAAGGCGTCTCTCTTATGTTGTTGTCCCAACTTCCCCGCTCCCTGCACGACTGGTCCGGGGCCCTGAGCTGTGCCCCCTGCTGGCAGCTCACCAACGAAGCCCTGCTGCCCGCGGCCAACGCCCACGACAGCGCCTGGATTGTCCTGTTTGGCAAGGGGCTGGAGGCCGGTCATCTGGCCCGCCTGGCCCAGCAGCTGGATGCCCTGGGGCTCGAGGCCAGCCTCTATCCCGCAGGGGAGCAGGCCGGTATTCCGCTGCTGCTGCTTGGCACCAACCGCTTTTCCCCCGAGCTGGTGCAGGCGCTCAAAGCCCAGGAGTGGGACATCGATCTGTGTCATCTGGCCGCCCTGCCTACCCTGAGTGAGCCCGGTCTGCTGGTGATGGACATGGATTCCACCGCGATCAGGATAGAGTGCATCGACGAAATCGCGCGGCTGGCCGGGGTCGGTGAGCAAGTGGCGGCCGTTACCGCGGCGGCCATGCAGGGCAAGCTGGAGTTTGCCGACAGTCTGCGTGCCCGGGTGGCGCTGCTGGAAGGGGCGCCGGTCACCATCCTCGACGAGGTGGCGGCCGACATGCCCTGGATGCCGGGCCTGCCACTCATGGTCGATACCCTCAAGCAGGCTGGCTGGAAGGTGGCGATCGCCTCCGGTGGCTTCACCCGCTTTGCCGGCGAGTTGCAGCGTGCTCTGGGTCTGGATGCCATTTTCGCCAACGAGCTGGCGGTGGAAGGGGGCCTGCTGACCGGCAAGGTGAGCGGCCCCATCGTCGATGCCGCCGCCAAGGCCGAGGCGCTGCAACAGCTGGCCTCGGAGTACGGGGTGGTTGCATCCCAGACGGTCGCGGTCGGCGATGGTGCCAACGATCTCAAGATGATGGGGGTGGCGGGGCTGGGCATTGCCATTCATGCCAAACCCCTGGTTCGTGCCCAGGCGGCGGCGACCCTCAATCACCACGATCTGGAAGGGGTGCTCTGCCTGCTCGGCGCCCTGGCTTGTCGCGACCGACGCTGGTGCTGATCCCGCTCAAGGAGGAGCCGATCACGAGATGGAACTGTTACAGCAATCCCTGTTTGTCCCCTGCGGTGAGCATCGACTCCATGTGCGCCATATCCAGCCCGGTGTCGCGATGCATGCCGACCCCATCCTGATGGTGCACGGGGCCATCGAGAACGGCCGCATCTTCTACACCGAATCGGGCAAGGGGCTTGCCTGCTTTCTGGCTCGCCACGGGTATCAGGTCTATGTGGCGGATCTGCGTGGTCGGGGTCTGAGCACACCGACCATCGCCGAGCGGGCCGGCCACGGTCAGCATGAGCTGATCACCGAGGATCTGCCCGCCCTGCAGCGCTGGGTATCGGCCCGCCATGCCGGTGCCCGGGTGCACTGGATGGCCCACTCCTGGGGCGGCGTCATCATGGCCTCGACCCTGGTGCGCTTCCCCGAGCTGGCGGAGCAGGTTGCCAGCCTGGTGTTCTTCGGCACCAAGCGTGGGGTCTCGGTGCAGAACCCGGAGCGCTGGTTGAAGGTGGATCTGATCTGGAACCGGCTCGCCCCCTGGCTGGCGCGCCGCCGGGGGTTTCTGGCCGCCCGCCGGTTGAAGATAGGGGCCGATGATGAGCCCCTGCGCTACCTGCAGGAGACCATCCCCTGGGTCAAGTGCGGGCCCTGGTTGGACCCCTTTGACGGCTTCGCCTATGACGAGGCGGCGAGCCGGGTCAACTGGCCCCCGCTCTGGATGATCTCCGCCAAGGCGGACAAGGTACTTGGCCACCCCGTCGACGTGCGCCGCTTCAGCGACGAGATGGGCTCGGCCGTCCGCCACACCCGCCTTGGGCGGGACAACGGCAACCGCCTCGATTACGACCACATCAACATGCTGACGGCCCCCCAGGCACAGGAGGATCACTTCCCCGACATCCTCGCCTGGCTGCGTAACCCCCAGGCTGCCTGATAGACAAAAAACGGGCACTTGCGTGCCCGTTTTTTGTTGTCTCCCGGCCCTGCTGGCTAGCGGGGCCCGGATGGTATGCCAAGGCGGAACAGGGTCGCCTCGGTGGTATCGGTCAGTTCACCCACGCCCACGACACTCCAGAGCTCCTCTTCCAGCTTCTTGGCCTTGTGAATGGCGAACTTGGCGATGTAGTCCAGTTCACCCGCGATGAAGCTGGTGTCCGGGCGGCCGGTGCGCGAAATACCCACCAGTACCGAATAGAACTCTCCCTGTTGCCGGGCCAGTTCGATGAAACGGCGCTTTTGATCCGGTGAGCTGAAGCTGCTGGCCAGGTGGCTGCGAAACAGGGGGGGTCCCCCCTGGGAGTGGAGGGCGGCGATGTAGACCTCCTCCTCTTCCGGCTTGTCTTCCCGCTCGATGGCGCGCAGGGGATTGAGCAGCAGGGCCTTGAGCAGTGCCCCCTGGAACAGGGGATACAGGTTCAACTGCTGATCCTGCTCGGCACAGATGCGCAGCAGACGGGAAAGGCTGCGTGGCTGTGGCGAGAGGCCGGCCGCGGCCAGTTTCGGGGCGGCCTTGAGCTTGTTCACATAGACGGGGGTGTTGAACAGGTGGTGGGTGTAGAGGTTGCGCAGCGCCCTGGCCATGCCGCGATAGCGATTGAACTCCCGGGTGGTCTTGAGCTTGTTCTGGTTGCTTTCGATAAGCAGGCTGAAGAACTGGTGGCCGGTATGGCGCTCGGCCGTCCCCTCGATGCACAGATGCAGCACGGTTCTGCTCAGGTTGAGGCTGACCAGCCGATAGGGCAGGCGTTGCAGGTCCATGTTCCTGGCGAGCTCCTGCAAGCGGGGCAGAGCCACCGTGATGATGTCTCCCTTCTCCCCGTCGAACGGCTCCTCCAGCTCGATTTGCATGCCGTGGGCAGAGATGTCTCGGGTCCAGCCGACCCAGGATCGCTCCTTGTGATGCAAGACGATGGCCGTCTTGTGCATGTAGCGCGCCTCCTTGCGCAGTTGCACATAGTGCAGCGTCTCTATCTCGAAGGGGGCGGCATGGATGTCATGGCCAAAGCGCTGCAAGGCGTTGGCGTTGAGCGGATCCTGACCCGTCTCTCGCTGGAACTCGTCGCGCTGGTTGTCCAGGTTTATCTCCTGCAGCATGCCCACGTAACCGAGCTGGGCCAGGCGCTCGCGCAGCAGCCTGTCCTGCAACTGGCTCGCCCCGCCCTGGGGGTTGTCGAGGTCGGCCTCCCGCAGGGTGCAGGCTTCCATGCTGAACTTGTACACCCGCCAACTGGGGCGGCGGGCGCCGATCTGGAAGAAGAGCGCGGTCAGTCCGCTCTGTTCCAGCTCCTCCCGGGTCGCGGAGAAGAAGTAGAGGTGGCTGCGTACCGCATGGGTAAAGCTGTAGATCAGCGTCTTGCGCAGCCCCTCTTTGCCTGGGAGCAATGAGGGCATGCGGGCAGCGGTGAAGAGGCTGGCGAGCATGTCGCGGTTCTTGGCGTCGCGCCAGTATTCGAGAATGTGCTGGTTGTTCTCGGTGCGCAGGGCGATCTCGAGGGCGGGGACGCTGCCCTTGCCGAAATAGAGGGGCATGCCGGTCATGCGTGGCAGATAGAACTGCTCATACCCCTTGATGACGGCGGCGGAGAGCAGGTAGTCGACGCTGACGCGATAGCGGCTGCGGTTGCGCTCGATGAAGTCGCGCAGGAACTCGTCGAACACCGGATGCTCGCCGTTCTTGAGCAGCCTGAGCCAGAATTTGTCCTCTTTTCTCTCCTCCCCCAGGATCTGGTAGCTGACCGGGTCACGCAGCAGGGGATGGGGATGATCGCGTTCCAGTCCGGTGAAGAAGACGGCTATCAGGTCGCCTGTCTGGTAGTCGGGCAGATAGGGCACGGATACCCGGATGCCGCCGAGGGAGATGTCGGAGCTCTTGGCGAGGATCTTCTCGCCGTTGGCGAGCTGGAGCACCATGGGAGAGCTGAAGTGCATGCGCTCTTCCTGTCGCCCGTAATGGCTGGCGAAGGGGATGGCGCTGACATCGAACGGACGAAACGGGCTGATGGGCAGCGCCAGATTGTCGCTGCGCCCCTGGTTGAGTTTGTACCAGGCTTGCAGCGCCTCGTAGACCCCCAGGGTGTAGCTGTCCCGGTAGAGGTAGCACTGGGATTGAAACAGCTCGATGGCCTCGGCGGGCATGAAGTGGGTCACCCCGTCGAACTCATGCACCTGACAGAGGGCGCCCAGCTCGTTGCGCATGTCGATGACGCGCCGGCAGGCGGTGCACTTGCGTTTGAGTTCCATCTTCAGCAGGAACCGGCTGTTGGTATTTTCGTTCTGGGTCAGACGGTTGAAGATTTCGTCGAAGTCCTTTTCCCGGAGCAGGGGGACAAGTTGTTCTATCAGATGTAGTGGTTGTTCTGAATCCATCTATTCCTGCCGCGGAAAGTCACTTTTCCGATTCTGGGTTTGATCTGCCGGTCGCAAACAAGTATATCAAGCAGGAATTCATCCTGTCCCCGAGTTATCCATGGCCAAAAACAAAACCGCCTATGTTTGTTCCGAATGTGGAGCCGACTTCACCCGCTGGCAAGGCCAGTGCAGCGAGTGCAAGGAGTGGAACACCATCACCGAGGTGCGACTGGGGGTGACGACACCCGGCAAGAGCGCTCGCTATACCGGTTATGCGGGCGCCGTCGGCAGCCAGGTGCAGACCCTGGCGGAGATCGCCACCACGGAGATCCCCCGTTTCAGCTCGGGCTTCAAGGAGCTGGACCGCGTACTCGGTGGCGGCGTGGTCCCCGGTTCGGCCATTCTCATCGGCGGCAACCCCGGGGCCGGCAAGTCGACCCTGTTGCTGCAGACCATGTGCGGCCTGGCGCAGCGCATGAAGACCCTCTATGTGACCGGTGAGGAGTCACTGCAACAGGTGGCGATGCGGGCTGGTCGGCTGGGTCTGCCCACGGACAAGCTGCGCATGTTGTCCGAGACCAGTGTCGAGCAGATCTGCCTCATCGCCCAGCAGGAGCAGCCTCAGATCATGGTCATCGACTCCATCCAGGTGATGCACGTGGCGGATGTGCAGTCCGCGCCGGGGTCCGTCTCCCAGGTGCGGGAGTCGGCGGCGCTGCTGACACGCTATGCCAAGCAGAATCATGTGGCCATCTTCATGGTGGGCCACGTCACCAAAGACGGCACCTTGGCGGGTCCCAAGGTGCTGGAGCACTGCATCGACTGCTCCGTGCTGCTGGATGGCGGGCACGACTCGCGTTTTCGCACCCTGCGCTCCCACAAGAACCGCTTCGGTGCGGTCAACGAACTGGGGGTCTTCGCCATGACCGGGCAGGGAATGAAGGAGGTGAGCAACCCTTCCGCGATTTTCCTCAGCCGCGGGGAGGAGCAGGCTCCGGGCTCCATAGTCATGGTGATCTGGGAAGGCACGCGCCCCCTGCTGGTGGAGTTGCAGGCGCTGGTGGATTATTCCCAGCTCTCCAATCCGCGCCGGGTGGCGGTGGGGATGGACCACAACCGTCTCGCCATGCTGCTGGCGGTGCTGCATCGTCACGGCGGGTTGCAGATGGCGGATCAGGATGTGTTCATCAACGTGGTGGGTGGCGTCAAAGTCGAGGAGACCAGCGCGGATCTGGCGCTGCTGCTGGCCATGGTGTCGAGCTTCCGGGATCAGGCCCTGCCCAAGGATCTGGTGGTCTTTGGCGAGGTGGGGCTCTCCGGCGAGATACGGCCCGTGCCCTCGGGTCAGGAGCGACTGCAGGAGGCGGCCAAGCACGGTTTCCGCCGAGCCATCGTCCCGCATGCCAATGCGCCCAAACATCCCATCGAGGGGATGGAGGTGGTGCCGGTGAAGAAACTCTCCGATGCCCTTGAAGCCCTGTAATCGACCATGAAAAAGGAGCGTATGGACGCTCCTTTGTTTTTCTGCCCGCCCGCTCAGGATTCGGGGGGGACGTGGTCTCGGTGCTCTTGCAGCAACTGCTCCAGCTCGCGATGGAGCAGTTGCTCCTCTCCGATGTTCAGCTCGATCATCCGCTTGAGGTGAGTGGCGCTGTCGATGTCGATGTGGTGGCAGTAAAACCCCAGCTTCTTGCTGGCTTCGTGGGTCAGCTCGACCTGCATCTTGATCTCGATGTCGCTGCCCCCGAGCACGAAGCAGATTTCGTACTCCTTGTCCTCGCTGGCGACCCAATCCTCGGGTCTGAGCAGCAGGGCTCCCTGCAGGGAGACATCGACCAGCTGGGTGCGCCACTGGTGTTCACCCTGGGTGAGCTTGGCGGCGGTCAAATAGAAAATCCGAGTAAAGTGGCGGCGCTCGGCCATGGTCGTCTCCGGTCTACGTGCGAGCAAGATGCTCATCCTTCATGTTGCAGAGTGTAATCCAGCTGGCACGCCAGGATATTGAACTGGCTCCGATATTGAATATCAGACCTGCTGATGGCTGAGGGATTCCACCACCTGCAGCGCCTTGACCAGCCGATCCTCCTGTTTGAACCTGTCCTCCAGCACGGGGCCGAGCTGGTTCAGATCCTCGTCCAGTTGCAGCAACTGGGCTTCGTCGGCGTTGCTGTACTTGTCGTTGAACTCCAGCGCGAATTCGGTACAGGCACGGATATGGGGGTAGATGCGCTTGGCCAGCTCCAGTTTGTCCCGGCTGGCTTGCTCAAAGGCGGTGACGACGTGGTTGTAGATCTCGAAATGGCCTGCGCTGACGTAATCGACCAGTTGTTCGCAAAAACGTTGCAGTTCGACGTGACCTGGGAGGGTGCGTTGCTTGCACTTGGCGGGCATGAGGCCTGCCAGTCGCATGTACTCGACCAGCAACGCCTGTCTGGCATCCAGCCAGTCATCTATTGCTCTGTGCTTGCCTGCCAGTGCGCGCTTGGTTTTTTCCAGTTCAGTTAACATAGTCCCTCCATGGGCATGGCATGCGGCTCTCGGGTCGCATGCCTTCGGTCATTCTCATCGACTGACGACACTCCTATAACTAGGGAAAATCCAGTTGACCGTCAATAGGAGTGTAGGGATATTGTTACATCAGGCGGGGATTTGCATGCCTCTCCCCACCGGTACTTCGCATCCTGTCGCCCATCCAGGGGACAAGGGGGCGATATATGTGACTATTTCCGCAGATCTTGATGAAAACCCCAGCATTCAAGCCAATCCGGCTGATAAAGCCTTTGCCTGAGTGTTTTTTTTTGAATAGAGTGGCCCGGTGCTAAATGCCCGATCATAAAGGAAATGTTATGAACAAAGCTCAACTTGTCGATGCAATTGCCGCCAAAGCAGACCTGAGCAAAGCTCAGGCCAAAGTCGCTCTGGAAGAGATCATCAATGGTATTACCCAGAGCCTGAAAGAGGGCGATGCCGTTCAGTTGGTGGGTTTTGGTACCTTCAAGGTCAACCATCGCGCGGGCCGTACCGGTCGCAACCCGCAAACCGGTAAAGAGATCCAGATTGCAGCCGCCAATGTGCCGTCCTTCGTGGCTGGCAAGGCGCTGAAAGACGCCGTCAAATAAGATCGTCTTGTAATCAAATGAAACCCGGCTTGTGCCGGGTTTTTTCTTGCCATCTTCGTCAAAATTTGTTTCAGATACACTCAGAATATGGCATGCGCTGTAGCGAGGTGGATATGGAACAGAAAAATGCCATTCGGCAGGTAGCCGTCCCCTGGGCACCCTCTCGTCAACTCCCTCCCGGCCTGGTCGTGGCCGAACTGCATCAGGATATCTGGAGCGACACCCTGACCGTCATGCTGGGGCGTGCTCGCAGCATCGATCTGCCTCCGTTGCCCCTGTGCCGGGTGAGTTTTCGCCACATCTTCGCAGTGCGGGTGATGGAGGATTGCGATCTGGCGGAGGGGCGTGACAGCCACGTCATCGAGGAGCAGATCCAGCTCATCACCCCGTCCCGTTTCGCCAGCTGGTTCCATCAGGAATCCGATGGACTGCACCTGGATGAAGATTTGCAGCACTACCGCATCTCGACCTGGGATTACTGCGCCGATGTGCTGACCTCTTCTCCCCCTGAACTCCAGTTCATGGTTCAGGAAGAGTAAGCCAGACTGTCGGGTCACCTCCGTGGTGACAAAAAAGCCGGCGCAGGGGCGCCGGCTTTTTCTTGTTCGGGAGCGTGGGGCGCTTAGCCCAGGATCTGGTCCCGGTGCAGCCCCAGCACGATCAGCAGCCCGATGAAATAGAAGGCGCTGAGCTTGATGCCGAGAATGGTGAGCAGGCCGGCGCACAGACGCACCACGGCCTTGTGCAGCCAGGATCCGGTGAAGCGGTACATGATCACTCCACCGCGTCGGCCGGCGCGAACTCCGGCACCTTGGCCATGGCGTCCAGCACCACTTGAATGTCGGCCCCCGGTTTGCAGGCATTCTCGCTCAGATGGCGACGCCAGGCGCGCGCCCCCTGCATGTTCTGGAACAGCCCCAGCATGTGGCGGGTCATGTGGGAGAGGTAGTTGCCCTTGGCCAGCTCTTGTTCGATGTAAGGCAGCATCATCCGCACCACCTCGTGGCGGCTCGGCACGGCACGGTTCTCGCCGAACACCAGATTGTCCACCTGGGCCAGAATGTAGGGGTTCTGGTAGGCTTCGCGGCCCATCATGACCCCGTCGAGGTGCTGCAGATGTTCAAGAGTCTGCTCCAGACTGGTCACCCCGCCGTTGATGGCAATGGTCAGATCCGGGTAATCCTGCTTGACCCGGTAGACGCGAGGATAATCGAGGGGCGGGATCTCGCGGTTCTCTTTCGGACTCAGGCCGCTCAGCCAGGCCTTGCGGGCATGGACGATGAAGGTATCGCAACCGGCGTCCCTTACCTGCTCGATGAAGGCCTGCAAGAACTCGTAGGAGTCTTGCTCGTCGATGCCGATACGGGTCTTCACGGTGACCGGAATGTCGACTACGTCGCGCATCGCCTTGACGCAATCAGCCACCAGCGCGGGTTCGCCCATGAGGCAGGCGCCGAAGCGGCCGTTTTGCACCCGATCGGAAGGGCAGCCGACGTTGAGGTTGACCTCGTCATACCCGCGCTCCTCGGCGAGCCTGGCGCAGCGGGCCAGGTCTGCCGGGTTGCTGCCACCCAGTTGCAGGGCGAGAGGGTGTTCCTGCTCGCTGTAACCCAGATAGTCGCCCTTGCCGTGGATGATGGCGCCCGTGGTCACCATCTCGGTATAGAGCAGGGTCTGGCGGGTCATCAGACGGTGGAAATAACGGCAATGCCGATCGGTCCAGTCCAGCATGGGGGCGATGGAAAAGCGCTGCGCCTGCATAAAAATCATCCGGGTTGGCCAAACAAGGGGCGGGATTCTATCACAACGTGAGACAGCCCCAGAAAATGAATTTTGTCGCCGCGCACTGGGGGCCCTGTGATAGTATCCGGCTAATTGACAGGGTATCTGCGTGAACATGAATCAAGACCAACTTCTACAACGAGCGGAGCGCCTCTGCGAGCAGCGCGGGATCCGTTTCACCCCGACACGGCGCCAGGTGCTCCGGCTGCTTGCCGCCCACGGCAATGCCATTAGTGCCTATGATTTGCTGGCCCAGTTGCAGCAGACCGAGGCTCATGCTAAACCGCCTACCGTCTATCGGGCGCTCGACTTCCTGCTCGAACAGGGCTTTGCCCACAAGGTGGAGTCGCTCAACGCCTTCATCTTCTGCTGCCACTTCGACCATGCCCACCCGATGCAACTGCTGATCTGCGATCGTTGCGGTGAGGTAGTGGAGCTGCACGATCCCGCCATCGACGGCGCCTTTTCCGAGCAGGCTCATCAGCATGGTTTTACTATTACCAACAAGACCATAGAAGCCCATGGTCAATGTGCCCGCTGTTCCGCTACCGTAGGAAGTCAAGATGAAGGCTGATTTTGTAAACCCGTTCCTGCTCTCCCTGCTCAACGTGCTCTCCACCATGGCACAGCTGGAACTCAAACCGGGCGCGCCCAAGCGCAAGACGGACGAGCTGGCTCGGGGAGATGTCTCCGGCCTGATTGGCATGGTGGGTCCGCAGACCCGGGGTTCCCTCTCCATCAGCTTCGAGAAGGGACTGGCATTGGAGATCATGCGCCGCATGCTGGGGGAGGCGCCGGCCACCATCAACGAGGAAGTGACCGACATGGTGGGCGAGATCGCCAACATGGTGACGGGCGGCGCCAAACGCATGCTGGGGGAGAAGGGCTATGAGTTCGACATGGCGACCCCGGTCATCGTCTCCGGTCCCAATCACACCATCACTCACCGGGCCGACGGCGCCAAGATCATGATGCCGTTCGAATCGGAGTATGGCCGTGCCACCATCGAGATCTGCTTCGAGTAATCGCCATGTGGAAGATGCTGAAATGGAGTGTCATCGGTGGGGTGGTGCTGCTTATCCTGTCGGATATCGAGATCAGCACCTCTCTCTACAAGTACGAAGACAACCGCGTGGAGATCAACTTCCCGCGCTGGCATGCTGACCAGCCTTGGGGCACCCTGTGCTGGCATGCGGGCCGGTTTGAGCATCACTGGTACGGTCTTGCAGGCAAACCCAAGCCCGCAACCGTACTCTGAAGAGCGCTTTCCACAACGGATGAACCAGATTGCACCAACAAAAAAGAGGCCAGCGAATGCTGGCCTCTTTATTTGGTCAAGATCTGTTATCAGGCTGCTTCTGCTGCCAGCTTGCCATTGCCACGCACCATGACACCGAGGCCACAGGCCAGCAGGGTCGGCAGCAACCAGGCCAGGCCCTTGTCAAACAGCGGCAGGAAGGCGAACGCATCCATCTTCATGCCGGCGGCGCCCAGGCCGTCCAGGCAGCCGAACAGGAAGGCGACCAGCAGCACGGAGCGGAACACCAGGCGGGGGCGACCGAAGTAACCCTTCAGGAAGGTGACCAGCACCAGCGCCACGGCAACCGGATAGATGGCGACCAGCACCGGAATGGAGAGGCTGATGAGCTGGCTCAGGCCCACGTTGGCCACGACGCCGCAGATGACACCCAGCAGCACGACCAGCTTCTTGTAGCTCATGCCGGTCAGGTTGTGGAAGAAGTCGGAGCAGGCGGAGATGAGGCCGACGGCCGTGGTGAAGCAGGCCAGGGTGATGATGGCAGCCAGGATGAACTGACCCGGTTGGCCGAACAGGCTCAGCACGTAGGCGTTGACGATGGCACCGCCGTTGCTCACGTCGGTGGCGACGCCGGCAGCGGTGTTACCCAGCTGGAACAGGGAGACATAGACCACGGAGAGACCGATGGCGGAGATGATGCCCGCGATGGCCAGGTACTTGAACTGGCTCTGGTAGTCATGGATGCCTTTCTGGCGCAGCAGGTCGACGATCAGGGCGCCGAACATCAGGGACGCCAGGGTGTCCATGGTGTTGTAGCCTTCCAGAATGCCCTTCACGAAGGGGGTGCTTTGGTAGTCACCGGATGCGGCAGGCATGCTTCCTTGCGGTGCGACGAAGACACCGATGGCCAGGGTCAGCAGCAGCAGCATCAGCAGCGGAGTCAGGTACTTGCCGATGGCATCCATCAGCTTGCCCTGGTTCAGGGAGACCAGGATGGCCACGCCGAAGAACAGTACTGTGTAGGCAGCCAGACCGGATGGTCCCATGTCGCCAAGGAAGGGCTTGAGGCCCATCTCGTAGGCCACTAGGCCGGTACGGGGGGCGGCGAAGGCCGGGCCGATGATGATGTAGATGGCGACGGCCAGTGCGGTGGCCACGCCGGTCGGCAGCAGCTTGGTCATGCCGGCCCAGCCGTTGCCAGCCTTGGCCACGGCGATGATGGTGATGAGGGGCAGGCCCACGGCGGTGACCAGGAAGCCCAGCATGGCCAGGGAGAGGTGCTCACCCGCCATGAAGCCGGCCAGGGGCGGGAAGATGATGTTGCCTGCGCCCAGATAGAACGCAAAGGTCATGAAGCCCAATCCGAGTACATCGGACAATGTGAGTGATTTCGTCAAGTTCAACCTCGTCTGTCTTGTAAACTATTGCTTGTTATAGTTTTTTATTTGTCAGTGACCGGCACTTTCCGGGGGTAAAAAAAAGAGCCCCGCTGGTTTTTTCATCGCGACCAGTGGTTTGAACTGGTCTTGAGCGGGCGCTCATTTAGCAGTCAGCATAATGATGTGAAAAAATAGTTCAAGGCAAAATTTACATCTTCAAATAGAAGGGGCTGGTTAGTTGGATATATCTGTCGGAATAGCCTCCCGTGGCAGAATGGATCACAATTTCACCCCTCTCACACTTGTTTAATCCTCTGCCAAGCAGCAATAAAACACGATTTGCCTCTTTCCCCTCTCTGGTAGTAACAGCCAGATAACAACGCTCATACAGATCATAACTCGACGAAATGCATAAAATTTCATCCGCCATCGCCGTGGGCAGCACCAGGGCCAGTTGCCCGGTACGGCTCAGCAGGCGATCGCTGGCGGCCAGCAATCCCCTGGGGGCGAGCCCCCCGGTATGACGGGCCAGAGCCCTGGCCGGATCGCGGAGTGTCTGGCCTGCCGGGAAATAGGGCGGGTTGGAGACGATGAGATCGTAAGGGGGGGCGAGGTGATCCTGAATGGCGCTCTCTATGATGGTGACCCGCTCACGCCAGGGGGAGGCCGCCACATTCTCATGGGCCTGCATGGCTGCATCCTTATCCAGCTCCACCCCGTCTATGTGGCAGTCGTTCGTGCTGCGCTGGGCCAGCATCAGGGCGATGAGGCCGCTGCCGGTGCCGATGTCCAGCACCCGACGGGCGTTGTCGACCGGCGCCCAGGCTCCCAGCAGAATGCCGTCCGTACCGACCTTCATGGCGCAGCGGTCGTGATCGATGTGAAATTGCTTGAACGTGAAACCGTTGTTGCGCCCCATTCGGCCCTCCTCCTGTGCCTGCCCGCGGAAAATGGCCGGCGATTATAGCGGCTAAGCCACAGTCACCATAGGAGCCGGCGGCATAATCGCCTATAATCTGCCGCTTCCTTAATGACCGAGTATTGCCATGAGCCAGTCCTTTGATGATTTCGACCTGAATCCAGCCCTCAGTCGGGCCTTGGCCGAGATGGGATTCACCCGCCCCACCACCATCCAGCAGATGGTGCTGGAGCCAGCCCTGGACGGCCGCGATATTCTGGCTTCTGCGCCGACCGGAACCGGCAAGACCGCCGCCTTCCTGCTGCCCGCGATGCAGCACCTGCTGGACTTCCCGCGTCGCAAGCCGGGTCCGTGCCGCATGCTGATCCTGACTCCGACCCGCGAGCTCGCGCTGCAGGTGAGTGCTCACGCCAAGGCCCTGGCGGTGCACACCCATCTCAGCATCGAGACCATCATCGGTGGCGTCAGCCATGAAGAGCAGCTGCCTGCCCTGACCAAGACCACCGACATCGTGGTGGCCACCCCGGGCCGTCTGCTCGAGTACATCGAGAAAGAGGAGTTCGAGAGCCATGACATCGAGGTGCTGGTGCTGGATGAAGCGGACCGGATGCTGGACATGGGCTTCATCAAGGACGTGAACCGCATCGTGGAAGAGGCGCGCTACCGCAAGCACACCATGCTCTTCTCCGCCACCCTGGAAGGGGCCGGCCTCGAGAAGTTTGCGAGCGAGATCCTCAAAGACCCGGTTGAGCTGCACGCCGAGCCGCCCCGCAGCGAGCGCCGCCCCATCACCCAGTGGATCCACCTGGCCGATGATGCCGCCCACAAGCTGGCTCTGCTGGTGCACATCCTGAAAAACCCGGAAACCCAGAAGGCCATCATCTTCGTCAAGACCCGTGAGCGACTGGCGGAGCTTTCCGGCCAGTTGCAGGCGGCAGGCGTGCCCTGCGCCTGGATCCGTGGCGAGATGGAGCAGGCCAAGCGCATCGAGTCTATCCGCAAGTTCCACGAAGGGGAGGTGCCCTTCCTCATCGCCACCGACGTGGCCGCCCGCGGCATCGACCTGCCGAACGTCAGCCATGTCATCAACTACGACATGCCATACGGCGCGGATGTCTATGTGCACCGCATCGGTCGTACCGGTCGTGCCGGCAACCGTGGCTGCGCCATCAGCCTGGTGGAAGCTCACGACATGGCCATGGTCGCCAAGATCGAACGCTACACCGAGGAGCGCCTCAAGCGCCGGGTGATCGATGAGCTGCGCCCCAGACACAAGGAAGCACGGGTGCCGGTGAAGAAGAAAAAGCCGAAGGATGCCAAGAAGTCGGCAAAGAAGAAAAAGAAGTAATGCCCCCGAGCACAGTTGAAACGGCCATCCCAGGATGGCCGTTTTGCTGTCTGCTGCCTGGGGAGTAGCCTGAGAGAGGCGCAGAAAAAAGCCGACGCAAGGACGTCGGCCAACAAAAAGTGCTTACAACAGAGGATTCACAGAGTCAGACCCGAGGATCTCCGACTTGGTTCCCTTGAATGTGTAATTAATTTTCAGCGCGCTTGAACATCAGGGTATTGGCGTCGGACTCTTCCGGTACAAAGTAGTAGCCGTCGGCATTGAAACCGGTCAGCTGTTCCACCCGGGTGAGCCGATGCTTGATGATGTGGCGTGCCATCATGCCGCGGGCCTTCTTGGCGTAGAAGCTGATGATCTTGAACTGGCCGTTCTTCTCGTCCTTGAAGACCGGGGTGATGATGCGCCCCTGCAGGGCTTTCGGGCGCACCGACTTGAAATACTCGTCGGAGGCGAGGTTGATCAGTACGTCGTCCCCCTGGGCCGCCAGCGCCTTGTTCAGGTGCGCAGTGATGATGTCGCCCCAGAACTGGTAGAGGTCCTTGCCGCGCGGGTTGTCGAGGCGGATCCCCATCTCCAGGCGGTAGGGCATCATGAGGTCCAGCGGCCGCAGTACGCCATAAAGGCCGGAGAGCATGCGCAGGTGGGCCTGGGCAAAGTCGAGGTCGGCCTCGCTGAAATCTTCTACGGCCAGACCGGTGTAGACGTCCCCCTTGAAGGCCAGCAGCGCCTGGCGGGCGTTGGCCGGCGTGAAGTCAGGCTGCCACTCGGCAAAGCGGGCGGCGTTGAGGCCGGCGAGCTTGTCGCTGATCTTCATCAGGCTGGCGATCTGGTCCGGGCTCAGTTGACGAGCCCGGGTGATCAGTGCTGCGGAGTGGTCCAGCAGTTCGGGTTGGGTGAAACGGGAGGTCACCAGGGGTGACTCGTAATCCAGCGTCTTGGCCGGGGAAACCACAATCAGCATAACTGTCCTTTACTAGCGGTGACGCACACCCCTCATTCATCCAGGGTCACGTTGTCGAGAGTGCCTGCGCCCAGCTGCTCGCGACCCGACAGCTTGATGAGCAGTCGCAGGTCGTTGGCGGAGTCGGCATGGGCAAGGGCCTCACTGTAGCCAATTTGGCCGGCGCAGAACAGGCCGAACAGCGCCTGATCGAAGGTCTGCATGCCGAGCTCGCCGGATTTGGTCATCACCTCCTTGAGTCTGTGCATCTCTCCCTTGCGGATGATGTCGGTGACGAGCGGGGTGTTGAGCAGGATCTCGAAGGCGGCGACCCGGCGCTGCCCGTGAGCGGAGGGGAGCAGCTGCTGGGCGACGATGGCGCGCAGGTTGAAGGAGAGATCGAACAGGAACTGGCGGTGCTTCTCCTGGGGGACCAGATGCAGGATGCGATCCAGCGCCTGGTTGGCATTGTTGGCGTGCAAGGTGGCGAGGCAGAGGTGCCCCGTCTCGGCGAACTGGATGGCGAATTCCATGGTCTCCTGGGAGCGGATTTCACCGATGAGGATGACATCCGGGGCCTGGCGCAGGGAGTTTTTGAGGGCGACATCGAAGGATGCGGTGTCGATCCCCACCTCCCGCTGGGTCACCAGACAGCGATCGTGCTGATGGACGAACTCCACCGGATCCTCCACCGTCAGGATGTGGCCGTCACCGTGCTGGTTGCGAAAGCCGATCATGGCCGCCTGGGTGGTGGACTTGCCGGCGCCAGTGGCGCCGACGAAGAGCACCAGCCCGCGTTTGGCCATGGCGACCTCCTGCAGGATGGGAGGCAGCACCAGCTCGTCAAAGGTGGGGATGCGGGTCTCGATGCGGCGCAGCACCATGCCCGGCATATCCTGTTGCCAGAAGGCGCTGACCCGAAAGCGCCCCAGCGAGCCCCGCTGGATGGCGTAGTTGGCCTCGCGGGTGTGCAGGAAGCGCTCGAAGTGGGTCTCGTCCAGGCTCTCCCTGATCAACGCCAGCGCCGTCGTCTTGTCGAGGGGAGCCGGCCCGAGCGACACCAGACGCCCGTTGACCTTGAGGGTCGGGGGGGCATCGACCGTGATGAAGAGATCCGAGCCCTTTTGTTCAACCAGTGCGGCGAGCAGAACATCCATGTTCATGGCGACTCCTTGGGTGTGCGAGCTTAAATGGTATTGGGATCGACCGCCTTGGCCTTGGCATCAAGGGAGGCGACGACCCCCCGGTTGACCAGCTGCTTGAGGCTCTGGTCCATGGTCTGCATGCCGTGGGTCATCCCGGTCTGGATGACGGAATAGAGCTGGGCCACCTTGTCTTCCCGGATGAGGTTTCGCACCGCCGGGATCCCCAGCATGATCTCGTGGGCCGCCACCCGGCCGCCACCGATACGCTTGAGCAGGGTCTGGGAGATGACCGCTCGCAGGGATTCGGAGAGCATGGATCGCACCATGTCCTTCTCCGAGCCGGGGAAGACGTCGATGATGCGGTCGATGGTCTTGGCAGCCGAGGAGGTGTGCAGGGTGCCAAACACCAGGTGACCGGTTTCGGCGGCGGTCATGGCGAGGCGGATGGTTTCGAGGTCCCGCATTTCACCTACCAGGATGATATCCGGGTCTTCCCGCAGGGCCGAGCGCAGGGCGTTGCTGAAGCTCTTGGTGTCGCGGTGTACTTCCCGCTGGTTCACCAGGCAGCGCTTGTTCTCGTGCACGAATTCGATGGGATCCTCGATGGTGAGGATGTGGTGGTGGAAGTTGTCATTGATGTAATCGACCATGGCGGCCAGGGTGGTGGATTTGCCCGAACCGGTGGGTCCAGTCACCAGCACCAGGCCGCGAGGGTACTCCGCTATCTTGCGAAATATCTCCGGCGCCCCCAGATCGTCCAGGGTCAGAACGGTGCTCGGGATGGTACGAAACACGGCGCCCGAGCCGCGCGCCTGCTGGAAGGCATTGACCCGAAAGCGTGCCATGCCGGGTACTTCGAAGGAGAAGTCCACCTCGAAGTTCTCCTCCAGCTCCTTGCGCTGGTGGTCATTCATGATGTCGTAAATGAGAGCATGGACTTCCCGGTGATCCAGGGCGGGCAAATTGATCTTGCGAACCTCCCCATCAACCCTGATCATCGGGGGGACCCCGGCCGAGAGGTGTAGATCCGAGGCCTTATGCTTTACACTGAATGCCAATAACTCTGTGATATCCATAGATTTGTTATTCTCCCATCACAAGATTACGAACGAAATATGAGCCAGATTGCCCAGCACCTGCTTCAGGTAAAGGAACGTATTGTAGAGGCTGCCCGGCGTGTTGGCCGCAGCCCAGATCACATCCAGTTGCTTGCTGTCAGCAAAACCAAGCCGCTGGGGGACATTCAGGCTGCCTATGCCGCCGGTCAGCGGCGCTTTGGCGAATCCTACGCCCAGGAGGCCGCGCTCAAGATTGATGCCTTGCGCGAGCAGAACGCCTGTACAGACATAGAGTGGCACTTTATCGGCCCGCTGCAATCGAACAAGTCCAAGCTGGTGGCGGAGCGGTTCGACTGGGTTCAAAGTGTCGATCGCGACAAGCTCATCGAACGCCTCAACAACCAGAGACCGAGTGGGCTCGCGCCGCTAAATATCTGTCTGCAAATCAATATTAGCGGAGAGAGCAGCAAATCCGGTACGTCGGAGCAAGAGATTTTCCGCCTGGCCTCCCTGGTGGCCCAAAGCGAGCGGCTGCGGTTGCGCGGTCTGATGGCCATCCCCGAGCATACCCGCGACGAGGGGGTGCTGGCGGCCCAGATGGCGCGCATGCAGGCTCTGTTCACCGAACTTGCGCAACAATACCCGAGCGTCGACACCCTTTCGATGGGGATGACCGAGGATCTTGAGCCGGCCATTGCCCATGGCAGCACCATGGTGCGGGTCGGGACCGCCATCTTCGGGGCCCGTGACTATTCATGAGCAAGAGCCGGGGCGAGAAACATCCCGGTCGTGCTTTTTTTCAGGTAAACAGGCGCGTGTGATGCTGTCAGCCCACACAGGCTGGGTCGGCATCCGCTGCGATGTCAGTAACAGGAGTGTTTGATGCAGCAGAGAACCCTCGCCTTCATCGGGGCAGGCAATATGAGCCGCAGTATCATTGCCGGCCTCATCCAGGCGGGTTACCCGGCAGAGCGTATCATCGCCGCCAATCCCAGCCGTCCCAAGCTGGACGAACTGGCCAGCCAGTTCGGCATCCGTATCACCCAGGACAACGCCGAGGCGGCCCGGGAGGCCGAGGTGATCGTGCTGGCGGTCAAGCCCCAGCTGATGGCGGGCATGCTGACGGCACTGGTGGCCGAGCTTGGCTCGCTGGATGGCAAGTTGCTCATCTCCATCGCTGCCGGCATTCGCGTCGCACGCTTGCAGGAGATGGCAGGCGGTCACGATCGCATCATTCGCACCATGCCCAACACCCCCTCCTTGCTGGGACTGGGGATGACCGGGCTCTATGCACCGCCCGCCATCGGGCAGGCCGATAGGGCGGTGGCCGAACAGATGATGCAATCCGTGGGCAAGACCCTCTGGGTGGATGAGGAGGCCGGCATCAACGGCGTGATTGCGGCGGCGGGCAGTGCCCCGGCCTACTTCTTCCTGTTCATGCAGGCGATTGCCGAGGAGGCCGAGGCCATGGGCTTTACGCCGGAGCAGGCTCGCCTGCTGGTGCAGCAAACCGCCCTGGGGGCGGCCGCCATGGTGGAGCAGAATCCCGAGCTGTCGCTGCAGACCCTGCGCGAGCAGGTGACCAGCAAGGGCGGGACCACGGCCGAGGCCGTCAAGACATTCCAGGAGCAGGGGCTGATGCCGCTGACCGCAAGAGCCATGCAGGCGGCCGTTACCCGGGCTGGCGAAATGGAAACCCTTTTCTGAATCCCTTTTAGCAAGGAGCCCGGATGAACACGGCTTACTTTTTGATTAACACTGTCTTTGATCTCTACCTCATGGTGGTGCTGCTGCGGGTCTGGCTGCAGTGGGCGCGGGCCGACTTCTACAACCCGATGAGCCAGATGGTGGTCAAGCTGACCAACCCGCTGGTGGTGCCCCTGCGCCGCGTCATCCCGGGTTTTGGCGGGCTGGACATGGCCTCTGTGCTGCTGGCGCTGCTGATCGCCTTTGGCAAGTTGGTCCTGCTCAAGAGCATGAATGTGCTGCAGGCGGACTGGCTCACTCTCTGTCTGTTTGCGACGCTCACCGTGTTGAAGAAAGCGGGTTCCATGATCTTCTGGATCCTGCTTATCCGCGCCATCCTGAGCTGGGTCAGCCAGGGTCGCAACCCCATTGAATACGTGATGCACCAGCTCACTGAACCCTTCCTGGCCCCCATTCGCCGCATCCTGCCTGCACTGGGCGGGCTGGATCTCTCCGTGCTGGTCGCTTTCATCGCGCTGCAGGCCATCAACTACCTGATGGGGGATCTGTTCGGCCAGTTGTGGTGGATGATCTGATGCCCGCCGTCCTGCTGGAAGGGGACGAGCTGGTGTTGCATCTGATGATCCAGCCCAAGGCGAGCCGGGATCAGATCATCGGATTGCACGGTGACGAGTTGAAAGTGGCCATCACGGCACCGCCGGTCGATGGTCAGGCCAACAGTCACCTGATCAAGTACCTAGCCAAGCAGTGCAAGGTGGCCAAGGGGCAGGTTCGCATCCTGCGGGGGGAGCTGGGTCGGCACAAGACGGTCGCCATCGACGCGCCAAAGCAGATCCCCGCCGAGATTGCCGCTTTGCTCGATAATCAGGGTTGATACGAGAGGGATGACATCATGAAAACTGCCTGGATGAGTTGCCTGCTGGCACTCCTGATGACGCTGCCGCTGCGGGCTGAGCAGATGCAGGAGCTGGGCCCCTGGAAAGTGCACTACAGCGCGTTCAACTCCAGCTTCCTCACCCCCGAGGTAGCCAGGACCTATGGCCTGGAGCGCAGCCGCTATAACGGCATCGTCAATATCGCGGTGCAGAACAAGCAGGGGGTGGCACAGGCGGTGGGGATCAGCGGCGAAGCCCGCAATCTGACCGGCACCCTTCGCCCCCTGAATTTTCAGGAGGTGAAAGAGGAGAATGCCATCTATTACCTGGCAGTGCTGCCCTATCGCAATGAGGACACCTACCAGTTCACCCTGAAGATCATGGGGGAGGGGCAGCAGCAGACGCTGACCTTCCAGCAGACCTTCTACGTCGACTAGATTGCAGGGTGAATGCAGATGCCCTGCCCCTACGGGGGCGGGGCATTTTTTTTTGCCCGGTGAACCGGTACTCGACGTCAGTGGCTGGCCAGGGGATAGGTAAACAGGGCCAGGTGGGCGAAGTTGAACAGGAAGTGGAGCAGGATGGCGATACTGAGGCGCCCGCTCAGCTGGAACGCCAGGCCATAGCAGGCCCCCGCCAGCGCGGCGAACAACACCAGCAACGGGCCCCCGGCAAGATGGGCTGCGCCGAACAGCAGGCTGGCGACCAGGAGACCTGCCCAGGGCGTGCTTCGGCTTGCCACCCCTTGCTGGATGCATCCCCGGAACAGCGCTTCTTCCGCCACACAGGTGAAAAGCAGGTTGTTGAATGCGAACAGCCACCACCAGTGGGGCAGTCCCGCTTCGGGTTTGAGGGCGCCCAGTTGCCAGGCGGTGATGAGCAGGGCCGCGAGCGGCAGGATGAGCAGGGCCAGCGGCCGCCAGCGCATCGTTCCACCCGGGCCGAGCAGGCCGGTGATGGCCAGCAGCAGGGCGAAGAAAATGAGCGGCTTGTCCAGATTGAGGTAGAGGGTGAAGGGCACGCTGGCCGGGCCCGCCTGTACCTTGTCGAGCACCCTGAGATTGTCAAAGCCGGGCACCAGATGCAGCGTCAGGGCGAGGGACCACAGCAGTACCAGCGTCAGTGCGACGCCGCGCCAGGGTGGGGGCAGGGTGGGGGTACGCCAGGCCAGCAGCAGACCGGCGAGGCTGACAAGAGCGGCGAGGGGCGCGAGTCGCTCAAGCCAGAGGGCTGTGAGCAGGGCTAGTCCCAGCAGGAGCATGCCGGGCCTGGTCCGGCGGGCGAGGCAGCAGAGTACGGCGAGCCCCAGGACGAGCCAGATGAGAATATCGGGGAGTGGTAACATCGAGTCTCCTTGTATGAATGAAGGGCGCACCTTAACGATCCCCATGGTCTGGTTCAAGGAAAAGGGACTGGCCGGCAGAAGACGCGCAATGAAAAGCCGGAGCTGGGCTCCGGCTTGAGCGGCGGCAAGATGCCACCGAGAGAGGCGATGGCCTTCCCGTATCAGCGACCGGACTCGGCGATGACCCGGGCGATGATGTCGGCGCGTTTGCTGGCTTCCAGCTCGCCCAGGGCGATGAGACCGGCCTTGAAGATGACGTTCTTCGGCAGACTGACGTCATCCAGAGTGGTGATGGCCTCGACGTGCATGCCGTTCAGGCGGCTGGCATCGCGCGGGCTCAGGTTGACCTGGGTGTTCAGCACCTGCTTGCCCTTCTTCTTGGGCTGGGCGGGTTTCTTCGGTTGATCCAGCTCGTCTTCCGGCAGTTCGTCATCAAAATCGTAAATGGACATAGTCAATCCTGTTGGGTTGCAAGGGGCATGCTCGCCCGAATGGGGGTAATCAGCCCATATCCTCGTTGCGGATAAAGGCGCGCCAGGAGCCGAGTACCTGGGCAAAATCTTCCAGCCCGCACATGGCCAGCTGTTCATCATCGTAGTAGGCGAGATCGTCGAGATCCTCGTCCTGCTCGATATTGAGGACATTGGCCTTCACCTCGGCTTCCTCGTGGGTCAGCAGCAGGGAGTAGTCGCCCCCCAGCAGCCGGTATTCGGTGCGGGCCCGGCTGGAGAGCTGGTCGATGATGGCGAACAGCTCGTCGAGCTTCTCCTCGTCCTTGCCCACCTCGTCGATCAACCACTGGCCGATGGCTTCATGGCCCATGGAGAACCGGGCGCGATAGCCACCGAACGGGTCGCGGCGAAATTCATAATCCATAGCGGAGTCCATATCGGAGGGTGAAACCACCACGGCGCAAAGCGGCATGATGCCGGATCCTTGATCCATGGTGGGGCACTGATAGCGTAAAGTGGCCTATTCTAGCGATCCCCCCCGCGCTTGTCTTGATGATGTGGGATCTTTAACGGGTGATCCCGGTGATGGCGCACGCCGGGGACCCTGTCAACGAATGGTATGGAGAGGCAATGCAGCTCAACGACGCGCTCGCGCATCAGATAGTCAGCCGGGCGATGAAGATCCTCTCGTTCTCGGTCAACGTCATGGATGAACGGGGACTCATCATTGCGTCCGGCAATCCGGAGCGGCTGCACCAGCGCCACGAGGGGGCCGTGCTGGCCCTGACCGAGAACCGGGTGGTGGAGATAAGCGAGGCCACCGCCCGGGAGCTCAAGGGGGTGAGGCCCGGCATCAACCTGCCCATCGCCTATCAGGGGGAGCTGCTCGGTGTCATCGGCATCTCTGGGGATCCGGACATCGTGCGTGCTTACGCCGAGCTGGTGCGCATGACCGCCGAGCTCATCCTGGAACAGGCGGCGCTCACCGAGCAGTTGCAGTGGGACAAGCGCCACAAGGAGGAGCTGGTGTTGCAGCTCATTCGCGGCGAAGGGCGGGCCGATCAATTGCAACAGGTGGCCCGCTTCCTCGAGCTGGATCTCGCCCAGCCCCGGGTGGTGGCCGTGCTGGCGCTGGAGGAGGCCGAGCCCGCCCAGGTGAGGGAGCTGGTTCACCTGCTGGAAAACCCGGAGCGGGACAACCTGGTGGCCATCAACGGCCTGGACGAGATAGTGGTGCTCAAACCCGCCCAGCTCAGCGAAGGCGTCTGGCAGTCGGCGCAGGAGCGCAGCCGGATCCGGCAGCTGCTCTCCCGTATTCCCCATTTCAAGGTTCGCATCGGGGTGGGTGATTACTTCGCCGACATCCCCGGGCTGGCACTCTCCTACCAGACGGCGCGAGACACCTTGCGCCGTGGCATGCGCCAGTCGCCCCGCAAGCAGGTCTATTTCTTCGAGGATTACCGGCTTTCAGTGCTGCTCGGCACCCTGGCGGACTCCTGGCAGGCGGATCAGCTACGGGCTCCGCTGCAAAAGCTGGCGCAGGAGGACACAAAGGGAACGCTGCAAAAGACGCTGCGCCAATATTTCTTGCAGGATTGTGATCTGCATCCCTGTGCCGAAGCCCTGTTCATTCACCCCAACACCCTGCGTTATCGACTGACCCGGATAGAGCAGATAACCGGCTTGAATTTCAACAAGTTAGATGAAAAGTTTCTGCTCTATCTCGGGCTCAGTCTCGATAGCTGATTTGTCTTTTCCAACAAAAATACAAGGCCGGTAAATGCTTTTTTTGGTTTTATGGCCAAAGCATTCCAGGCGGGGATCCCCATAATGACGCCACTCATTACAACAACAAGGTGCCCGTCATGATCCCAGTCTCCGCGCTCGGCGCGCTCGCCGCGCTCTCCATCGCCATCTTCCTCATCCTGAAGAAGGTGCCGCCCGCTTACGGCATGATTGTCGGTGCCTTGGCCGGTGGCCTGATCGGTGGCGCCGACCTGACCCAGACCGTCGCTCTGATGATCGGCGGCGCCCAGGGGATCACCACGGCGGTGATGCGGATCCTGGCGGCGGGTGTGCTGGCCGGGGTGCTCATCGAATCGGGCGCCGCCACCACCATCGCCGAGACCATCGTCAAGAAACTCGGCGAAACCCGCGCCCTGCTGGCACTGGCGCTGGCCACCCTGATCCTGACCGCGGTCGGCGTCTTCGTGGACGTGGCCGTCATCACGGTCGCCCCCATTGCGCTGGCCATCGCCCGCCGTGCCGATCTCTCCAAGGCTGCCATCCTGCTGGCGATGATAGGCGGTGGCAAGGCGGGCAACGTCATGTCTCCCAACCCCAACGCCATTGCGGCAGCCGATGCCTTCCACCTGCCTCTCACCTCGGTGATGGCGGCGGGCATCATTCCCGGCCTGTTCGGTCTGGTGATGGCCTACTGGCTCGCCAAGCGCCTCAACAACCGGGGCAGCAAGGTGGCCGCCGACGAGGTGGTGAGCGTTGACGGTGCCAAGTTGCCCGGCTTTGCCGCCGCCATCAGTGCGCCCCTGGTCGCCATCCTGCTGCTGGCCCTGCGTCCCATCGCCGGCATCGTGGTGGACCCGCTCATTGCGCTGCCTCTCGGCGGCCTGGTGGGGGCCCTGATGATGGGCAAGTTCACCAAGGTGAACCAGTTTGCCGTCTCGGGCCTGGCCCGCATGGCACCGGTGGCCATCATGCTGCTGGGGACGGGTACCCTGGCGGGCATCATCGCCAACTCCGGCCTGAAAGATGTGCTCATCAGCGGCCTGACCGCCTCCGGTCTGCCCTCCTATCTGCTGGCCCCCATCTCCGGTGCCCTGATGTCGCTGGCGACCGCCTCGACCACGGCCGGGACCGTGGTGGCCTCCAACGTGTTCAGCGCCACTCTGATTGAACTGGGGATCAGCAGCTTGGCAGGGGCCGCCATGATCCACGCCGGCGCCACCGTGTTTGACCACATGCCCCACGGCTCCTTCTTCCATGCCACCGGCGGCAGCGTCCACATGGGCGTCGGCGAGCGACTCAAGCTCATCCCCTACGAAACCGCGGTCGGTCTGACCATCGCCGTTGTCTCCACCCTGATGTTTGGCGTGTTTGGCCTCGCCTAAGGAACTGATATGAAAATTGTGATCGCCCCCGATTCATTCAAGGAGAGCCTGAGCGCCATGGCGGTGGCCGATGCCATCGAGGCCGGTTTCAAGCAGGTGCTGCCGGATGCCACCTACGTCAAGCTGCCCATGGCCGATGGCGGCGAGGGGACGGTGCAGTCTCTGGTGGATGCCACCGGTGGTCGCATCCTGCCGGTCGAGGTGACCGCCCCCCTCGGCAACAGGGTGCAGGGCTTCGTGGGCCTGCTGGGGGATGGCAAGCGCGCCGTCATCGAGATGGCGGCGGCCTCCGGCCTCCATCTGGTGGCGCCCGAGCTGCGCAATCCGCGGCTCACCTCCAGTGTCGGCACCGGGGAGCTGATCCTGGCCGCGCTGGAGATGGGGGTGAACCACCTCATCCTCGGCATCGGCGGCAGCGCCACCAATGACGGCGGTGCTGGCATGATCCAGGCACTCGGCGGCAAGCTCCTGAAAGCAGATGGTTCCCCCATTGCGCCGGGCGGTGCCGGTCTGGCCGAGCTGGCCACCATCGACCTGAGCGGGCTGGATCCCCGTCTGACCGGACTCACCATCGAGGTGGCCTGCGACGTGGACAATCCGCTGTGCGGCCCGAAAGGGGCGTCCGCCGTGTTCGGTCCGCAGAAGGGGGCAACTCCCGAGATGGTGGCCGAACTGGATGCCAATCTGGCCCGTTACGCGGACTGCATCGAGCAGGCGCTTGGCAAGCAGGTGAAGGAGATCCCGGGAACGGGGGCCGCAGGCGGCATGGGGGCAGCCCTGGTGGGGCTGCTCGGCGCCGAGCTCAAACCCGGCATCCGGATCGTCATCGAGGCGCTGAACCTGGCTGAGGCGGTGGCCGATGCGGATCTGGTCATCACCGGCGAGGGCCGCATCGACAGCCAGACCATCCATGGCAAGACGCCCATCGGGGTAGCTCGCTGTGCCAAGCAGTTCGGCAAGCCGGTGATCGGCATCGCCGGATGCCTCACCGATGACTGCGGCGTGGTGCACGAGCATGGGCTGGATGCGGTGTTCGCCGTGGTCAATCGGGCCATGTCCCTGCCGGAGGCGCTGGCCACCGCCACCACCAACCTGCAGCTCACGGCCCGCAACGTGGCGGCTCTCTACCTGCTGCGCAAATGACCCTCTCTCCTGGCCGATGCGGTGCATCGGCCTGACCCTGCCCCGTGCAGCAGAGTGAGCGGCCCGGCGTGGCACCTCTGACGCACTTGCCGATCCCTGGGTCGGCTTTTTTTATTATCCTGCTGTCTTTCATATGGTTTTTGTATTCTGACAAGGGGCTTTGCGGCATAGTGATCTCCCGACAGTGAGGGAGCCACGAGAAACAAGGCCCGCCTGAGGGAGGGCTTCCCATTCCGGGGGGCAATATGCGAGGAGCAAGCCATGATCCTGCTGACCCTGGGGGTGGTATTGTTCACCCTGACTCATCTTTACCCCTGTTTCGCGGCACAGCACCGCGCCCGTCTGCGGGCTCGGCTGGGGGAGAACCGCTACAAGGGGCTCTTCTCGCTGCTGGTGTTCGTCGCCATCGGCTGCATCCTCGCAGGCTGGCGCAGTGCCAGTCCCATGCCCCTCTATTTTCTGCCTGTCTGGGGGCCCACCCTGGTGATGGGGATCATGCCGATCGCCCTTGTCCTGCTGTGTGCGGGGCAGGGGGCGAACCATTTCCGTCGTTGGCTGGTGCATCCCCAGCTGCTCGGGGTGCTGCTCTGGTCGGGGGCCCATCTGGCGGTGAACAGCGAGGCGCGTTCTCTGGTGCTGTTTGGCGGGCTCGGTCTCTGGGCTCTCATCAGCATCGTCTGGATTTCGATGCGGGAGTGGGGTCGTCACCCCCGTGCCGCCGCCACCTGGCAGGGGACGGGGATCAGTCTGGGGGCGGGGCTGGCGCTCACGGCTCTGCTTATCTTCTGGGGACACGGCTGGCTGACCGGGATCCCCCTGCACTGATCCCTGAACCAGATTCCGGGGTCTTGCGTATGATGGACAAAACAATGGGAGTCACGTCGATGAAATGGTTCACCCTGCTGCTGATGCTCGGCTCGGGCGCGGTCTCTGCCGCCTGCCCAGATTACTTCAACGTGGAGATGCGGGAGCTCAACAGCACCCAGCGCCACAACCTCTGCCAGTTGACCGAGGGCAAGGTGGTGCTGGTGGTCAACACCGCCTCCTACTGCGGTTACAGCGGTCAGTTCCGGGATCTGGAAGCCCTCTATCAGGGCTACAAGGAGAAGGGACTGATGGTGTTGGGCTTCCCCTCCAACGATTTCTGGCAGGAGGCGGGCAACGAGAACAAGACCGCCGAGGTGTGCCGCCGGGACTACGGGGTGACCTTCCCCATGTTCAACCGGGTGGCGGTGCGGGGTTCGGATGCGGTGCCGCTGTTCAAGGGGCTGGCCGCTGCTGCCGACGGTGATGCGCCCAACTGGAACTTCCACAAGTACCTGGTCGGGCGGGACGGCAAGCTGATTGCGAGCTATGGCGCCAACCAGAATCCGTCGGATGATCCTCTCAAACAGCAGATCATCGATGCCCTGGGGCACTGACCCTACCCCATGGCGGGCCGCTCTGGAATAATGCGGCCCCGCCATCTACTCCGGTGACACCGTGCTGCAACGTCTTCCCCAAATGGTGATCTTCGATGCCCTGGTTCGTGAACAGGGCATCTCGGCGGCTGCGCGCCGACTCGGGGTCTCCAAATCCCACATCAGCAAGCAGCTCGCCCTGCTGGAAACCGCGCTCGGCGCCCAGCTGGTACAGCGCACTACCCGTCGTTTCGGGCTCACCGAACTGGGTCAGGAGTATGCCCGCCACTGCCGCGCTCTGGTGGCGGTGGCGCTGGAGGCGGAATCCATGGTGGCGGAGCGCCGTGGCAAGGTGAGCGGCGTGCTCCATCTGGGGGTGGGTCAATCCTTCGGGCGGTTGCACGTGATCCCGCGCCTCAAGGCGTTTCAGGCACGTTATCCGGATCTGGAGCTGGAGGTGTCCCTGTTCGATCACCGCACCAATCTGGTGGATGAGGGGCTGGATCTCTGGATCACCACCTACGAGGACAAACCCGAGTCCCTGGTAGGGCAGCGACTGGCAGACATCGGCTTCGTGCTGGTGGCCTCGCCGGATTATCTGCTGAGTCACGGCACGCCACTGCACCCCAGGGATCTGGCCCATCACAATTGCATCACCTACCAGAGCCGGGAGCGACGTTACCACGAGTGGTCATTTCGCCAGGGCAAGGAGCGCCAGACGGTGCAGGTGGCGGGCAACTATCGGGTGGATCTGGCGGAAGCGGTGCGGGACGCCGCCCTGGCCGGGCTCGGCATCGCCTATGTGGCCAACTACCTGCTGGACAAGGAGCTGCAATCTGGTCAGCTCATCCCTCTGCTGCCCCAGTGGCAACCGAACCAGAAGATGGCGGTGCACGCCGTCTATGCCAGGCGAGAGCATCTGGATCCCAAGATCCGCCTCTTCATCGACTTCCTCAAGGAGAGCTTCGGACCCGGGCCCTACTGGGCGCAGCGACTCGCACCCTGGCTCGGGGGGAAATTGTCCGGCACCGAGGAATAATCGTTTCCATACAAGAACACTGGCGTGAGTGCGGTTTCAAAGTTGTGTCAAATCAGTCAGTTGGCGCAACCGATATCGTGCAAACGTTTTTGCTAACAGGGTTGTAACCCGGCGGGGTTGCGGCGGTGAGGGGAGGGGAGCAGAATCCGCGCCCATCTTCAGCCTCACTGGATGGAATCCCCATGATTGCCCTGCTTGGTATCCTGAGCATCCTGGCCCTGGCCGCACTCTGCTCTGATAATCGTCGTCGTATCCCGTTGCGAACAGTGGGCTTTGCCCTCTGCCTGCAAGTGCTCTTCGCCGCCCTGGTGCTCTGGCTGCCCGCCGGTCAGCAGGTCTTGAACGGTGTCAGCGAGAGCGTCAGCAGCGTCATCGGCTACGGCCAGGAGGGGATTGCCTTCCTGTTCGGGGATCTGGCCAAGTTCAAGCTGGGCTTCATCTTCGCCTTCAACGTGCTGCCGGTGATCATCTTCTTCTCCGCGCTGATCGCCATCCTCTATCACATCGGCCTGATGCCCAAAGTGATCGCCCTGCTCGGCGGCGGCCTGCAGAAATTGCTGGGCACCGGCCGCGCCGAGAGCCTCTCTGCCACCGCCAACATCTTCGTCGGCATGGTGGAAGCGCCGCTGGTGGTCAAACCCTATCTCTCCAGGATGTCCGATTCCCAGTTCTTTGCGGTGATGAGCTGCGGACTGGCCTCGGTAGCCGGCGGCACCCTGGTGGGCTACGCCAGCATCGGGGTCGAGCTGAAATACCTGATTGCGGCGGCTTTCATGTCCGCCCCTGCCGGGCTTGCCATGGCCAAGATCCTGGTGCCGCCCGCCGCGCAAGAGGAAGATCACCACGAAGACGTGGAGATCCCCCGCGCCACCAACGTAATTGAAGCGGCCGCCGATGGCGCCATGGCGGGTCTCAACATCGCCGTCGCCGTGGGGGCGACCCTGCTGGCCTTCGTCGGCGTGATCGCCCTGCTCAACGGCCTGCTGGGCTGGGCCGGCGACCTGGTGGGGCTGGAGCTGAGCTTCCAGATCATCCTGGGCTGGCTGTTTGCCCCCGTCTCCTGGCTCATCGGCGTCCCCTGGGGTCAGGCCCAGGCGGCCGGTGCCCTGATCGGCACCAAGATCGTCATCAACGAGTTCGTCGCCTTCATTGCCCTGGTGCAGGATCAGACCCTGAACGAGTCGAGCAAGGCCATCGTCACCTTCGCCCTGTGCGGTTTCGCCAATATCTCTTCCATGGCGATCCTCATCGGCGGCCTGGGGGCCATGGTGCCGGAGCGCAAGTCCTTCATCGCCCGCTTCGGCATGCGCGCCATCCTGGCGGGGGTGTTGGCAAACCTGATGAGCGCCTCCCTGGCAGGCTTGTTCCTCGCCCTCTGATAGACCCTGGAAGTCAGCACCTTCCGGTCATTGCCCGCTTCGGCGGGCTTTTTTGCACCCGCTTGCAGGCAAAAAAAGCGCCTCTGGGGAGGCGCGGGGAAAAGACAGATTGGAAGCGTCACATGGGTGTCACCTGAATGAGGGATGAGCCGTCCCATCCAAGTGTGAAGCCATGATGCCTGATACTCTCTGAAGCGCTTCTGAGGCGATTCTTCATACTGTGTTCATTTTCAAAATGCTGCTGCAATGTGATTTTTAAATGATTGATGCTGAAATAAAATAAATAATCAGTGATTTATTTTGCTGTGCGGCTCAAAGGAAAGATGAATCGGGGCGGTGGGCATGCTCCTGCCATGGGGCGGATCTGGCGGCAGATTATCCCGGTGCAGGCTCAACACATCACGCAACCATGCTGCCAGATGGCAAGCAACCAGCATGTGATGGAGATGCTGTCCGTCATGGGCAGTGCAACGCCGCCTGCGGTCTACTGTTGGGCCCAGCAACTCGTATGTGATGAAGATGCCGCTCGTCAGAGGATCCGCGCGAGTGGCCTGCGGTCTGTGGTGCCTGCACCCGCAACCCGCATTTGACAGGAGGCGCACCCTTTCATGGGGTCAGCGCGAAGTGGTCTGCGCTCTCCTGCTCCAGTGCCAGCAACCAGCGCTTGATGGGGATGCCTCCCCCGTAGCCGGTCAGTTCACCGCTGCGCCCTATGACCCTGTGGCAGGGCACTATGATGCTGAGGGGATTGCGGCCGTTGGCGGCGCCTACCGCCCGCACGGCCCTGGGGTTGCCGATGGCCTCTGCAATCTGGAGGTAGCTGACGGTCTCGCCGTAGGGAATGTCGCACAACGCCCGCCACACGGCCTGCTGGAATGGTGTGCCCGTGGCGGCCAGGGGGAGATCGAAGCGCCGCAGGCGGCCGGCAAAGTAGTCGACAAACTGCTCGACGAAGGGGGCCAGGGCGGCATCATCCCGCTGCCACTCCGGTTGCGGCAGGACGGGGCGCTCCCCTTGCACGAATTCCACGTGGCGCAGCCCGGCCCCATCGATGGCGATGAGCAGGGGCCCCTTGGCACATTCACAAAAGCTGTACTGCATTCTCTTGTCCTCGGGGTTGTGGCAGGTCACTCCAGCACGGGCTTGCCGCGGGTGGATTTGATCTCTCCCTTGCGTTTCTTGGCATCGACCCGCTTGCGTTGGGAGCTGCGGGTCGGCTTGGTGGCGTGGCGGGCCTTGGGGCGCCAGGCGGCTTTTTTCAGCAGCTCGGTCAGGCGGCTCATGGCCTCCTTGCGATTCATGTCCTGGCTGCGATGGGTCTCGACCCTGATCTGGATGAAGCCGTCGTGAACCCGGCTGTCGCTGAGCCGCTCCAGTCCCTCCTTGTAGAGCGGCGGCAGGCTGGGGGAGTCGCGATAATCGAAGCGCAGCCAGACGGCGGAGTCGGTCTTGTTGACGTGCTGGCCGCCATTGCCCTGGGCCCGCATGGTCTGGAATTGCAGTTCATGCCAGGGGATGATCACGCTGTTGGAGATGACTAACATGGGGTGATGCTCTCATTTGGTGCATCAAGGGAGTCTGGTGCAGCTTGGTGCCTCATTATGGGGCGAGATGCGCTTCCTTGGTGATCCTGAGCCTTTCTGGCTCAGAGTGTCATATCTATCTATATGAAAATAAACGATAAAAATACTTGGCACAAGAATTGATGACCCATTCGTGACATACCATGGATTGGGAGCAACCAGATGAAGCTGATTACTGCGATTATCAAACCTTTCAAGTTGGACGACGTGCGCGAGGCCATCGCCAACCTGGGGGTGGAAGGCCTGACCGTCTCCGAAGTGAAGGGTTTTGGTCGCCAGAAGGGGCACACCGAATTATACCGGGGGGCCGAGTACCAGGTCGACTTTCTGCCGAAGGTGAAGCTGGAGATCGCCACCGCAGACGAGAACGTCGAAGGGGTGATCGAGGCCATCTGCAAGGCTGCCTATACCGGCAAAATCGGTGACGGCAAGATTTTCGTCTATGACCTGCTGCAAGCGGTGCGTATTCGTACTGGTGAGAGCGACGACGAGGCGCTCTGAGTACGCTCCTTTGCCCGGCCGGGTCGGGCAAAGGTCCGGGCAGGTTCTGCCGACAGTGTGAAGGGGTGGTCGTCGAAAGACCGGATGGGATTCCATCCGGTCTTTTTGTTTGGCCGCTGATTAAATAGATCGTTCCAACCCAGCAAACAGCCTTGATCCTCTCCTCCCGATTCATGCAGAATGCAAACGAAAATGGTTATCACTCTTTACGCAGACAAGGAACGGATGATGAAAATGAAGATGTTGGCACTGGCTTTCTCCACGCTTGTCGCCCAGTCGGCGTTCGCCGCCCAGGAGGTAAACGTCTATTCGAACCGTCAGGATGAGCTGATCAAGCCCATCATCCAGCAGTTCGAGAAGGAGACTGGGATCAAGGTCAATGTGGTGTTTGCCAAAGAGGGGCTGAACGAGCGTCTGGAACGGGAAGGCAAGCTCTCTCCGGCCGATCTGATGCTGACCGTGGACATCAGCCGTCTGACCGAGCTGGTGGACAAGGACCTGGTGCAGCCGGTGGACAGCAAGACGCTGCAGGAGAACATCCCCGCCATCTATCGCGATCCGGACAACCGCTGGTTCGCCCTGACCACCCGGGTGCGTGCCATCTACTCCAGCAAGGAGCGTCTTGGCAAGCTCGACACCATCCGCTACGAAGATCTGGTCAAGCCTGAATTCAAAGGAAAAATTTGTACCCGTAGCGGCAAGCACGAGTACAATGTGGCGCTGGTTTCGTCCATGATTGCCCATCACGGCATGGCGGACACCAAGACCTGGCTGGAAGGGGTCAAGGCCAACCTGGCGCGCAAGCCCCAGGGCAACGACCGTGATCAGGTCAAGGCGATCAAGGACGGCATCTGTGATGTCTCCCTGGGCAACAGCTACTACCTGGGTGCCATGTTGAAGGACCCGGCGCAGAAGTCCTGGGCCGACGCGGTGGAAATCAACTTCCCGAACCAGGGTGATCGCGGTGCCCACGTCAACGTGAGCGGCGTGGCCATGACCAAGTATGCCAAGAACAAGGACGCAGCACAGAAGCTGATGGAGTTCCTCTCCGGGGATACCGCCCAGCACATGTATGCGGATGTGAATGCCGAGTACCCGGTCAAGGCGAGGGTCGAGCCTTCTGCCATGGTCAAGTCCTGGGGCACGTTCAAGTCTGACCCCATGCCGGTCAGCGATTATGCCAAGCACCGCAAGGACGCCTTGCAACTGCTGGATGAAGTGAAATTCGACTTGTAATCAGATGGGGCCAACGGCCCCATCAACTTCTGTGGACTCATGAAACATTTTGGATGGATTGCCGGCAGCTGGGCCACCGCCCTGCTGCTGGGTTTGCCGGTACTCGCCCTGGTCTTCTCCGCCTTCTCGGCTGATGGGGAACTGTTTGCCCACCTCGCCGATACCGTACTGCCCGACTATCTGCGAAACACGTCCGGCCTGGTGCTGGGGGTGGTCTGCTTCAGCCTGCTGTTCGGAGTGCCCACCGCCTGGCTGGTGGCCATGTGCGAGGTGCCGGGGCGCCGCGCCCTGCAATGGGCGCTGATGCTGCCCATGGCGATGCCCTCCTATATCGTTGCCTACGTCTATACCGACCTGCTCGACTACTCGGGCCCGCTGCAGGCGGGGCTGCGTGCCCTGTTTGGCTGGCAGGGACCGACCGACTACTGGTTCCCGGCCATTCGCTCCCTCGGGGGCGCCGCCTGGGTGCTGGCGCTGGTGCTCTTCCCCTATGTCTATCTGCTGGCACGGGCCTCCTTCCTGGAGCAGTCGGTCAGCCTCATTCACTCCAGCCGTCTGCTCGGCTGCACCCCCTGGCAGAGCTTTCGCCGCCTGAGCCTCCCCCTGGCCCGCCCGGCCATCATGGTGGGGGCATCTCTGGTCGCGATGGAAACTCTGGCGGACTTTGCCACCGTCCACTTCTTTGCCATCAACACCCTGACCACCGCCATCTACGACACCTGGCTCGGCTACGGCAGCCTGGCGACCGCCGCCAAGCTCTCCTGTCTGATGCTGCTGGCGGTGGTGCTGCTCATCGCGCTGGAGCGCCGCTCCCGCCAGCGCCAGCAGGTGTTCCAGAAGTCCATGGGCTTCGAGCAGCCCCTGCGTTACCCCCTCGGGGGCCTGAGGGGCGTGCTGGCCGGGCTCTGGTGCTGGGGCCTGGTGCTGGCGGGGTTTGCCCTGCCGTTCGTCATCCTGCTCGATTACGGGGTGCGTTACTTCGCGCTGTCGTGGACGCCCGAATTCGTGCGCTTTGCGGGCAACAGCCTCGCCATCTCGGCCCTGACCGCCCTGCTGGCCATGGCCATTGCCCTGCTGCTCGGCTTCTTCCGTCGCCTCGATGGGGGGACTCGCAGCCTGCTGCCCCTGCGCCTCGCCGCCATGGGCTATGCCATGCCGGGGACCGTGCTGGCCATCGGCGTGCTGGTGCCGCTCACGGCCCTTGATTTTGGCATCAACGATCTGGCCGAGTGGCTCGGGATGCCGGGCCCCGGTCTGCTCCTGACCGGCACCCTCACCGCCATCGTGTTCGGCTATCTGGTGCGCTTCGTCGCCATCGCCATCGGGTCGGTGGAGAGCAGCATGAGCAAGATCTCCCCCAGCCTCGACATGGCGGCCCGCTCTCTGGGGCAGGGGGCGGGCGGCATGCTGCGTCGCATTCACCTGCCGCTGGTACGCCGCGGCCTCTTTGCCGGCGCCATGCTGGTGTTCATCGAATCCATGAAGGAGCTGCCCGCCGCCCTGCTGCTGCGGCCGTTCAACTTCGAAACCCTGGCGACCCACGTCTATCAGTTCGTCTCGGACGAGATGCTGGAGCGGGGGGCGCTCGGTGCCATCGTCATCGTGCTGGTGGGGCTGATTCCCCTGCTGTGGATAAACCGTACCCTGGATGGTCCAGGCCATTGAGCGGCCCCGTCCGGCATCACTACGCGAGAGGAAAAGAACCTTGTCCTGCCTGAATATCGAGAAGGTCAGCTGTCACTACAATGGCCGCCCCGTGCTGGAGCAGCTCTCCCTGCAGGTGGCCGACAACGAGATCGTCTGTCTGCTGGGGGCCAGCGGCTGTGGCAAGACCACGCTGCTCAAGGCGGTGGCCGGTCTGCTGCCCCTGGCCCAGGGGGAGATCCGGCTGGGAGAGACCCTGCTCGATGCCCCCGGCGTGAGTGTGCCGCCGGAGGCCCGCCATATCGGCATGATCTTCCAGGATTACGCTCTCTTTCCTCACCTGACGGTGGCCGAGAACGTCGGCTTCGGCCTGACCGGGCAGGATCGCGGCAGCCGCCTGCAGCAGGTGGAAGAGGCGCTGGCGCTGGTCAACCTGCAGGGATTGGGGGAGCGCTATCCCCATCAGCTCTCCGGCGGCCAGCAGCAGCGGGTGGCCATCGCCCGCGCCCTGGTGTGCAAGCCGCGCCTGATGCTGCTGGACGAGCCCTTCTCCAACATCGACACCCAGGTGCGGATGAAGCTGATCCTCGAGATCCGCACCCTGCTCAAACAGCAGGGCATTGGCGCCATCTTCGTCAGCCACAGCAAGGAAGAGGCCTTCGCCTTCGCCGATCGGCTGGCCCTGTTTCGCGCCGGTCGCATCGAGCAGGTGGGGGAGCCGGAGCAGCTCTATCGCCGCCCCGGGAACCGCTTCGTGGCGGAGTTTCTCGGCGGGGTCAACTATCTGGCGGCCGAGGTGGTGGACAGCCACTGCGTGCAGACCCTCCTTGGAACCATCTGCGGTCAGGAGCCCCATGGCCGCGCGGTGGGGGAGCGGCTGCAGCTCATGCTCAGACCCCAGCAGTTGGCGCTGACGGCGGCGGATGACGGTGAGCTCCGGGTGCGTGAGCAACAGTTCCTGGGCCATCACTGCCGGGTACTGGTGGAGTGTGGCGGCCAGCAACTGGAAGCCAGCATCGGTGAGCCCCTGGAAGGGGAGCGCGCGCGGGTGACCGTGGCGCCTCATGCCCTGGTGTTGTTTGACCCCTTGCCCTGAGTGCGTGGTATTGTCATGAAATCAATGAACTGGAAGCGCGCTGGTTTATAATCGCGCCACGCCCATAGCCAACGCACTTGGAGAGAGACATGAAAGCCCAAGCCGGGATCTGCGCAGAGCCGAATCTGCACGCCCTCTATCTGATGTTCAATCGCACCGGTGACGCCGCTGCCCTGACCTCCCGCCTTGCCAGCCTGCCAGCACTCTGGGAGGCGGTGAGCGCCGACTTCCCCGATGCGGCTTTCAGCGGTCTGGTCGCCGTCGGGGCCGACGCCTGGGATGATCTCTATCCTGCCGCCCGGCCGCCCCAGTTCCGCGGTTTCATGGCGCAATCCGCCAACGGTCAGGAGGCCCCCAATACCCCGTTCGATCTCTTCGTACAATTGCGTGCTGATCGGGTGGACGTGCTGCATCATGCCGGTCATCGCGTCATGGCCCTGCTGGCCGGGCTTGTTGAATTGGCCGAGGAAGTCCGCGGTTTTCGCAACCAGGATTGCCGGGATCTGACCGGTTTCGTCGACGGCACCGAGAACCCGCAGGATGAGCACCGAGCCGAGGTGGCGTTGCTGGACGGCGGCGAGTTCGCCGGTGGCTCCTACATCCACGTGCAGCGCTGGGTCCACGCCATGAGCGACTGGGAGAAGCTGGCCCTGAAGGAGCAGGAAGACATCATAGGCCGCACCAAGGTCGACAACATCGAATACGAGTCCGCCGACAAGCCGCTCACCTCCCACATCAAGCGGGTCAACCTCAAGACCCCGAAGGGGGAGTCCATGGAGATCCTGCGCCAGAGCATGCCCTGGGGCACCATGAGCGAGCAGGGGCTCTACTTCATCTCCTGCTGCCGCACGCCGCTGCACTTCAACGCCATGCTGGCCAGCATGTACAAAGGGGAAGGCAGCCACTTCGACCACCTGCTGCGCTTCACCCGGGCGGTGACCGGCGCGGCCTTCTTCGCCCCTTCCGTCGATTTTCTGGTGGCCGAGGGCAAATAAACCCGGCCTGCCGACCGCTCAAAACAAAAAATCCCGGCCAAGGCCGGGATTTTTGTGCGGATCGCCCAAGGCGATCGGATCAGGGCGTCTGCTCGAACAGCTCGAGGGCGGAGAGGTAGAGCTCCTCGATGTCGGTATCGCTGGTCGGGGTGATGAAGATGGTGTCATCACCGGCGATGGTGCCGAGGATCCCTTCGGCCTTGCCGAGGGAGTCAAGCAGGCGGGCGATCAGCTGGGCTGCGCCGGGACTGGTGTGGATCACCACCAGAGCGCCGTTGTGGTCGACATCCAGCACCAGGTTCTTGAGGGGGCTGGAGGTGGTGGGCACGCCCAGTTCCACCGGCAGACAGTAGACCATCTCCATCTTGGCATTGCGGGTGCGAACGGCGCCGAAGCGGCTCAGCATGCGCGAGACCTTGGATTGGTTGATGTTCTCGAAGCCCATCTCTTGCAGGGCAGTCACTATCTCTGCCTGGGAGCCGAAACGCTCCTCTTTCAGCAAGGCTTTAAAGGCCTTGGCCAGTTTTTCTTGCTTGTCGTTATGTTTCATCTTGGACTCACGAATGAGGGGAGTGACCGCCTGTCACGCTCAGGCGGTAGATACGAACAGCGCTGCTATTTTGCATTCATATGCCTGTTTTGGCAAGGAAGCGGCGCTTGTTCTGCATATTGATTCAAATATAGCTTGCATCAACTTATGCTGGCGCTAGAATCAGGACGAAATTTTGAAAACTTATTCAATTGGGCTGTATGGGTATCGAATTAATCGGCATCGAAAAATCCTGGCACAAGGTGCCGGTACTGCAGCAGGTGAGCTTTCGGACTGCTCCCGGCGAGACCTTGGTATTGCTGGGCCCGAGCGGGGCAGGCAAGAGCTCTCTGCTGCGCATGATGAACTTGCTGGACACGCCGGATGCCGGTGTGTTGCGCATCGCAGACAGTGAATTTTCTTTCCCGTCCAGCCTCTCTACTGCCGAATTCAACCGTCAGGCACAGGCGCTGCGCCGCAAGGTGGGCATGGTGTTCCAGCAGTACAATCTGTGGCCGCACCTCACCGTGATGGAGAATCTGATTGAAGCGCCCGTCAAGGTGCTCGGCATGAGCCGCGAGGCGGCCATCGAGAAAGGGGCCTATCTGCTGGCCCAGCTGCAACTGGCCGACAAACGGGACGCCTGGCCCGCACGGCTTTCCGGTGGCCAGCAGCAGCGGGTCGCGATTGCCCGGACCCTGATGATGGATCCCCAGGTGCTGCTGTTTGACGAACCGACGGCTGCCCTGGATCCCGAAATTACTAAAGAGGTGGCGGAGATCATCCGCACCCTGAGCCAGACCGGCATCACCCAGGTAGTGGTGACCCACGAAGTGGAGTTCGCCCGCAAGGTGGCCAGTCAGGTGATCTATCTGGAGAAGGGGCGGATCATCGAATCCGGCACCGCCGCCATCTTCCAGTCCCCGCAAACCAGCCGGTTTGCCGAATTCTTGATGCATTGATATTGAGTCGATAAGGAAGCTGTCATGAAAAAGAGTCTGTTGCTGATCGCCGCCATGGGTCTGCTGAGCACTTCTGTGCTGGCCAAAGAGATCAAGTTCGCCACCGAGGCAACCTATGCGCCGTTCGAATACCTGGATGACAAGAACGAGTTCCAGGGGTTTGACATCGATCTGGCCCGCGCGGTCTGCGAGCAGGCCAAGCTGGAGTGCAGCTTCCACAACCAGGCCTTCGACAGCCTGATCCCCAGCCTCAAGTTCCGTCGCTATGACGCCGTCATCGCCGCCATGGACGTGACCCCGGAGCGGGCTGCCCAGGTCGACTTCTCCGACATCTATTACGAGAACTCCGCGGTGTTCGTCGCCAAGAAAGAGACCTTCAAGGGGCCGGACGATCTGGTGGACAAGACAGTTGGCGTGCAGAACGGCACTTCTCACCAGTCCTATCTGGTGGACAACTGGGTGAGCAAGGGTCTGCTGACCGTGCCCTACGCCAGCTACCAGAGCGCCTTCCTCGACATGATGAATGGCCGCACTGACGGCGTGTTTGCCGATACGGCGGTGGCCGCCGACTGGCTCAAGCAGCACAAGGAATACGCCGTGGTCGGTACCCCGGTGACCGACGCCAAGTACTTCGGTACCGGTTTTGGCATCGCGGTGGCCAAGGGCAACCAGGAACTGCTGACCCAGCTGAACAAGGGGCTGGCCGAGATCAAGGCCAACGGCACCTATCAGAAGATCTATGACAAGTACTTCGCGCAGTAAGCCATGTTGAGCCTGTTGTTGGATGCAGCCTGGATGACCCTCGGGCTGGCCCTGGCATCCCTGGTCGGTGGCATGGTGCTGGCACTGGCATTCAGTGCGGCTGAGTTGAGCAAGCAGCGTGCGTTGGTGTGGCCCGTGGCCACCCTGACCACCTTGATCCGTGGTCTGCCCGAGTTGCTGGTGGTGCTCTTCATCTACTTCGGCTCGACCCAGGTGCTGTTCCTCATCACCGGGGAGTATGTGGAGTTCAGCCCGTTCGCCTGCGGTGTGCTGGCGCTCTCCCTGCTGTTTGCGAGCTACGCCACCCAGACCCTGCGTGCCGCCCTCAATGCGGTGCCCACGGGGCAGCGGCTGGCGGCGCAGGCGCTCGGCCTGGGCAAGGGGCACACCTTCTTTCGCATCGTGCTGCCCCAGGCCTGGCGTCACGCCCTGCCCGGGCTCGGCAACCAGTGGCTGGTGCTGCTCAAAGACACCGCTCTGGTCTCCCTCATCGGGGTAAACGAGATGATGCGTCAGGCACAGATGGCGTCGGCCAGCACCTATCAACCCTTCACCTGGTACGCCGCTGCCGCCCTCATCTATCTGGCCATCAGTCTGGTGAGTGAATTCGGCTTGAAGCAGGCGTCCCGCTATACCCGCCGTTACGGAGGCTGACCATGCAGGATTACCTGATGACCCTGCTGGGAGGGCTGGCGATCACCTTGCAGCTCACCGCATTCAGCTTGCTCCTGGGCGTGCTGATGGCGGCCGGCATGACCTGGGTGCTGGAGCGTCGCATTCCGGTGGCGACCCAGCTGGTGCAGCTCTGGGTACTGGTCTTTACCGGTACGCCGTTGCTCATCCAGATCTTCCTCATCTACTACGGGCCTGGTCAGTTTGAATGGCTCAAGGCGGGGCCGCTCTGGCCGCTGCTCAAGCAACCCTGGTTCTGCGCCGTGCTGGCGCTCGGTTTCAATACCGCAGCCTACTCCACCCGGCTGTTTAAGGGGGCGCTCGACGCCATCCCCGCCGGTGAAGTGGAGGCCTGCCGTGCGCTCGGCTTCTCCGCCGGACAGACCCTGTGGATGAAGGCCCGCCATGCCGCCCGTCGGCTGGTCCCCGCCTATTCCAACGAGGTGATCCTGGTGCTCAAGGGGAGTTCGCTCGCCAGTACCATCACCATCATGGACATCATGGGGCTGGCCCAGCGTCTCAACGCCCAGACCTATGACACCCTGGCGGTGTTTACCGTGGCCGGAGCGCTCTATCTGACCATGAATGGATTGTTAACAATTGGTTTCCGCTGGTGTGAGCGTCGGGCACTGGCTTTCCAGTCCTGAAGCAGTCACATTTACCTCTTAATGGTGAGGGGAGCACAGGAAATCTGTGTCTTTCCTCCCATTTATCGCATATTCCTCTCCGCTTTCATCGCCGCTTGTTCCCTGGCTCACAGAACCCGTGATTACAACTGTTATCAGATTGTTTTTTAGGAGGGGATCCTTTAAGGTGAGGCGCACAATAAGAATCAGCATTAACCCAACTAGAAACAACCTTAAACCTACGCTTAGACATGGAGTTGATCATGAAAGTTGCCGTTCTGGGTGCCGCCGGTGGCATCGGCCAAGCCCTCGCTCTGCTGTTGAAAAACCGCCTGCCTGCCGGTTCCGAACTGAGCCTGTATGACATTGCCCCGGTCACTCCGGGCGTGGCGGCGGACCTGAGCCACATCCCGACTGACGTGAAAGTAAAAGGTTTCTGCGGTGAAGATCCGAGCCCGGCTCTGGTCGGCGCCGATGTCGTGCTGATCTCTGCCGGCGTGGCGCGCAAGCCCGGCATGGACCGTTCCGACCTGTTCAACATCAACGCCGGGATCGTCAAGAACCTGGTGGAAAAGTGTGCTGCTTCCTGCCCGAAAGCACTGATCGGCATCATCACCAACCCGGTCAACACCACGGTCGCCATCGCCGCCGAAGTGCTAAAGAAAGCCGGTGTCTATGACAAGCGTCGCCTGTTCGGCGTGACCACCCTGGATGTGATCCGTGGCGAGACCTTCGTGGCCGAAGCCAAGGGCCTGAACGTTGACAAGGTACGTGTCAACGTCATCGGCGGTCACAGTGGCGTGACCATTCTGCCGCTGCTCTCCCAGGTTGAAGGCGCCAGCTTCACCGCTGAGGAAGTGGCTGCCATGACCAAGCGCATTCAGAATGCCGGTACCGAGGTGGTGGAAGCCAAGGCCGGTGGCGGTTCCGCCACTCTCTCCATGGGTCAGGCAGCCTGCCGTTTCGGTCTGTCGCTCATCAAGGGTCTGCAAGGGGAAGCCAACGTCATCGAGTGTGCCTATGTGGAAGGCAACGGTGAGCACGCCACCTTCTTCGCGCAGCCGGTGCTGCTCGGCAAGAACGGCGTCGAAACCGTGCTGGACTACGGCAAGCTGAGCGCCTTCGAGCAGGAAGCGATGGACAGCATGCTGGCCACCCTGAAGGCTGACATCCAGCTGGGCGTCGACTTCGTCAAGTAAGTCTCTACGTCGACCGCAAGGGGAGCCCAGGCTCCCCTTTGTCATTTTCGGGGTTGGGTGTAGCGGGCTAAGGAGATGGCCCTGGCTGCCGATAACAGAAGGCAGCAGGAGATCCCTATGATAAAACCAAGAACCCTCATCGCCATTATCGGTGTGTGCAGCTTACCCTTGCAGGGGGCGGAGTCCACCTCGGCCGCCGCGCCCACCCAGGCGGTGGCGGCTGCAGCCGCGCCGCCATCCGCGGCGTCTGCATCCTTGTCACCGGCCTCATCATCGGCCCAGCCAGCCCTGACGCCAGCCTCTTCTGTCGCCACGCCATCCCTCCCTGTGTCAGCAGTTCCAGCCCAGGCGCCATCCGCATCCGCACCTGTGCCGTCCGCACCGGCAGCTGCGCCGCTGCCCAGGGCGACGACGCAGGCATCCGCTGCTGCGGGAGAGTTGCAGGCCGTGCCGCTCTATCGCCAGGACGAACTGCTCAACTGGATAGAGCAGGGGCGCCATCTGGCCCGGGTGAAGCAGGACAGGTGCCAGCTCACCCAGGATATCGAGGCGAGGGCCTCGGTGATGAAGATCCCTGCCTATCAGTTCCTCTGGGGAGACATGCTGGCGTGGGGGGTTTGCACCAAGCCGGACGCCCAGATCGGGGTGCAGTACATGTGGGAGGCCGCCAACCAGGGGCTGGCGCCGGCGCTGGAACAGCTTGGCCGCTATTACTGGAAGGGGATCCTGGTTCAGAAGGATCTGGTGCGGGCCGAGACCCTGATGCGGGAAGCCGCGAGCCTCGGCTTCTTACGGGCACAGATGGAGTGGGTGGAGATGTTGCTGCAGGGCATGGGGAGTCCGCTGGATTACGAGGAGGCGTATCACTGGCTGCACGGCGCCGTCATCGGTGACAAGGCCATGCACCAGAAGGCGGCGAGCCTGCTCAGCCGGCTCGGCAACCGGATGCCCGCCAATGCCATCGCCCGTGCCAAGGCGATGCACTGAGTTCTGGTAGCCCGCTTTGATATTACCGACATTCCGCACCCGCTTCATGAATAAATCTGCCGGTATCGAGGGCCGAGAACGTCGATGATGGTCTCCTGAACG
>NZ_JAPDBZ010000016.1:3935-46274 GCF_027705505.1 Aeromonas sp. QDB56 | reverse complement strand
ACTATCTGGACACTGTGCTCGCAGCTGGCCTGCAAAAACTCTCTGAAATTTAACAGGATGTTCACGCTCTCACCCTGTATACCCCTCTGGCTCCACTTGCCTCCGCCAACGTATCGCCTGCTGCTGAAGAGATATTTATTCTGTCCGTATTGGAATTTACAATGGCAGATGCCAAAGCGCTATTTGCTGCATCCACGCACTCGGCACCTGCGCCAGCGGTGCTTGTGTCAATATCTGCAGGTGCAACATCCAACCCTTGAGCACATACCTCAAAGGCCGTCTTTGCGGGACCAGCAGCGGCTATAACCTCCGAAAACTTCGCTCGAAGTGTATAAGTCTGATACGCCGGCAAGGCGATAGCGGCGAGGATGGCGACTATCGCAACGACGATCATCAATTCGATTAGCGTAAACCCTGACTGTCTTTTCATGTCAAATATCCTTTTTTCCATGGTTCCTGATAAGCGCCGGTGGAATGCTATCCACGTTGGTATCTTATCCGAGCGTTTCGGGTTGGCAACAGAGGCTGGGCCCTTGTTAACCACTTTTGTGTCATTTAGTGAAAGTTGTAGAAAAATCAAAGATTAAATGGTGTCTCTTGGCACTATTCAAGGTTGGGGAGGGCCCATCTTCACACTCCTTATGTCGTAGGATCCTGCATAAAGAAAAGGCGCCGATGGCGCCTTTTGCAAGTTTCGAGCCCTGTAATATTTCTGGCCCCAAAGAGTGGTGTTGACCCGCTCAGCCCTTGGCCGCGCCTTCCATAAAGCGCATCGAGAGATCCAGTGCCCGCACGTGTTTGGTCAGGGCGCCCACCGAGATGAAGTCGATCCCGGTCGCGGCGTATCCGGCAAGGGTATCGAGGGTGACGTTGCCGGAGACCTCCAGCTTGGCTCTGCCCTGATTGAGGCGAACGGCTTCCTGCATCATGGGGATGTCGAAGTTGTCCAGCATCACGATATCGGCCCGGGCTGCCAGCGCCTGCTCCAGCTCGGCCAGGGATTCGACCTCCACTTCCACCGGCTTGCCCGGATTGAGGTGGCGAGCCTCGGCAATGGCCTCCTGAATGCCGCCACAGGCGAGGATGTGGTTCTCCTTGATGAGATAGGCGTCATAGAGGCCGATGCGGTGGTTTTTGCCGCCGCCGCAGGTGACCGCATACTTCTGGGCGGTGCGAAGGCCGGGCAGGGTCTTGCGGGTGTCGAGCAACCGGCAGTCAGTTCCCTCCAGCTCGGCCACATAGCGGGCGGTCAGGGTGGCGACGCCGGAGAGGGTCTGCACGAAGTTCAGGGCGTTACGTTCGCCGGTCAGCAGCACGCGGGCGGGGCCATGGAGGCGGAACAGCTCCTGATTGGGGGCAAGGCGTTCACCATCTTGCACTTTCCACTCGACCTTCACTTCGCCACCGAGCTGGGCAAACACCTCGTCGACCCAGGGCTGGCCGCAGAAGACGCCCGCCTCGCGGGTAATGACTCGCGCCGTCGAGATGCGATCCGCCGGGATCAGCTGGGCCGTGATGTCGGCGCTGGCATCCGGTTGATCCAGTGCGGTGAGGGCATCGCCCAAGTCTTCGAGAAGTGCGGCGCGCACGGCGCGGCTGATGTCCTGTTGTAACATGCCTTATTCCTGCAAGGGTCTGAGAAGCAACTGCCTGTCTTTCTGGCGTAATTCCAGCCGGCCCAGGGCATTCATGCCCACCAGGATCTCGTCCCCGTCGGCTGCCGGATTGATAAAGACTGACAAATCGTACAGGGTCAGCGGACCCATCGCCAGACTTTCGATCCGGCTGGTTTCGACCTGGATCTCTCCGGCCGCCGTGTTGACCCGGCTGCGGCCGGTGGCGACGAGGCCGAGGCGGGAGGCCACCTGGCTCGGTATGGTCACCCTGGTCGCGCCCGTGTCCAGCAGCAGTTGCACCGGCTGGTCGTTGATGGCACCCTCCAGTCGATAATGGCCGCTGGCATCGGCCCTGAGCAGCAGATCGCCGCTGGCGGTCACCGACGGTTGTTCGCGACCGTGAAAGTAGAGGGTCAGCAGACCCAGCAGCGAGAGCCAGGCGAGCAGCCAGAGACGGCGTGCCATCGGGTGCATAGTGTGTCCCATATCGCGCGAGTGAATGGCTCAGCCTAACATAGCGTTATCCATGAATTCAGAGACTTGTTCCCAGTTTTCCCATCCCGCCAGAGGCACATCGCTTCCATTTGTGAGTCGAGCAGACGATGACACAACCCACAACCCTGTTTTCCATCGATCGTGAAGGATGGTGCGAGCAGGCCCGCAAGGTGCCTTCCCCCCATCACAATGAGAGGCTCAGCCCGGAGGATGTCTCCTTGTTGGTGATACACGGCATCAGCCTGCCCCCCGGGCAGTTTGGTGGCCCTTTTATCGACGATCTGTTTCTGGGGCGCCTCGATCCCGGTGCTCACCCCTATTTCGCCGGTATTCACCAACTGAGGGTCTCGGCCCACTGCCTGATCCGCCGCGATGGGGAACTGGTACAGTACGTGCCTTTTGGCGCCAGGGCATGGCATGCGGGAGTCTCGATCTGGGAGGGGAGGGAGGCATGCAACGATTTTTCCATCGGGATCGAACTGGAAGGGACCGACGAGCTTCCCTACAGCGACAAGCAATACGAGGTGCTGTCGGACCTCAGTCGGGCGATTGTTCACCGTTATCCCGCCATCACGGCGGACCGTATTGTCGGTCACTGCGACATCGCGCCGGGCCGCAAGACGGATCCGGGTGACAGTTTCGAATGGCCTCGCTATCGGGAAAAGCTTCACTTTGAGTGAAAAATCTAAAAATTATTTTGTGTTTTTAGAATCAATGGCTTGCCTTGTCTGGCAAGCCATTTTTCATGTTGTTGGCCAAATGTTATCGGTGAGCAAGCTGACAAATATTGGTCAGACCATTTTCTATGAGCTATATCATGATTCCGCGTTTTTACCCCCAAAGTGGCAACCGAGCTTCTTGATTCAGATCATCTTTTGGGTGGACTTTTTTCAAGCCCTCTGCTAATTTTCGCCCCAACCATAAAATTGGTAATACCAATTTAACAAAGTAGCCTCATGCCCTATATCAAGATAACTCAGCCCAAGCTGGCCGACGCCATCGTCGCCGAGCTGGAAAGCATGATTCTGGAAGGCAGCCTGCAGCCGGGCCAGAAGTTGCCGCCCGAGCGGGAACTCGCCATCCAGTTTCAGGTGTCGCGCCCTTCCTTGCGCGAAGCCATCCAGCGCCTGGAAGCGAGAGGACTCTTGTATCGTCGTCAGGGCGGTGGCACTTACGTACAAAATGCCCTGAGCAAGGGGATCGCCGACCCCCTGTTCGAACTGCTCAGCACTCACCCGGAAGCCCAGTACGACCTGCTGGAGTTTCGTCACGCGCTGGAAGGCATCTGTGCCTACTATGCGGCGCTGCGGGGCACCGAGGCTGATTTCGAACGGATTCGCCTGGCGCAAGCCGCCATCGAAGAAGCCGGTCAGCAAGGGTCGCTGGTGGTCGAATCGGCCGCCGTGACCCAGTTCTATCTGGCCGTGGCCGAGGCCTCCCACAACGTGGTGCTGCTGCACCTGTTGCGGGCCATGGGCCCCATGCTCGAGCAGAACATTTTACGCAATAACGAAATTTTGAATCGCCGTCCGGGAGTGGTCGCCAAGATCCGTCGCCATCGTGCGAGCCTGATCGAGGCTATCCTGTCGGGGGCTCCGGAGCGGGCCAGGGCTGCTTGTCATGAGCACCTGGCCTTTATCGAGGACACCTTGTTGGATATGCAGAGGGAAGACAGCCGGATCCAGCGATCCATGCGTCGGATCCGTCAGCAGGAAAACTAATCCCACAAGGCTTTCTTAATTGTCGAATGCTTGCGCCCTTCGCCGTGCAATGCCGTGCAATCACAACAACATAGGAACCAGCCATGTCTGATATCCTGAAGAACGATGTGGACCCGATAGAAACGCTGGAGTGGCTTGCCTCTCTGGAATCCCTGCTGCGTGAAGAGGGTCCGCAACGCGCTCAGTTCATCCTTGAACAGTTGGCCGAGAAAGCCCGCGCAAGCGGTGTGGACGTGGCTGCCAAGGCAAACCGCGACTACATCAACACCATTCCGTCCAGCGACGAGCCGGCTTACCCGGGCGACCTGGAAATGGAACGCCGCATTCGCGCCATCATCCGCTGGAACGCCATGATGATCGTGCTGCGCGCCTCCAAGAAAGACCTGGACCTGGGTGGTCACATGTCTTCCTTCGCTTCTTCCGCGACCATCTATGAAGTCTGCTACAACCACTTCTTCCGTGCCCGCAACGAGAAGGACGGTGGCGATCTGGTCTACTTCCAGGGTCACATCTCCCCGGGCATCTACGCCCGCGCATTCGCCGAAGGTCGCCTGACCGAAGAGCAGCTGGACAACTTCCGTCAGGAAGTGGATGGCAAAGGTATCCCTTCCTACCCGCACCCGAAACTGATGCCGGAATTCTGGCAGTTCCCGACCGTTTCCATGGGTCTGGGCCCCATCGCCGCCATCTATCAGGCGCGTTTCCTGAAGTACCTGACCGACCGTGGCATCAAGGATTGCTCCGAGCAGACCGTTTACGCCTTCCTGGGTGACGGCGAGATGGACGAGCCGGAAGCCAAGGGTGCCCTGACCGTTGCAGTGCGTGAAAAGCTCGACAACCTGGTGTTTGTGGTTAACTGCAACCTGCAGCGTCTGGATGGTCCGGTTGTCGGCAACGGCAAGGTCATCAACGAGCTGGAAGGCCTGTTCGCCGGCGCTGGCTGGGACGTGACCAAGGTCATCTGGGGTCGCAAGTGGGATGAGCTGCTGAAGAAAGATACTTCCGGCAAGCTGATCCAGCTGATGAACGAGACCGTGGATGGTGACTACCAGACCATGAAGTCCCGCGACGGTGCCTACGTGCGCGAGCACTTCTTCAACCGTTATCCGGAAACCGCCGCGCTGGTCAAAGACATGACCGACGAGGAGATCTTCGCCCTGAACCGCGGTGGTCACGATCCTCGCAAACTGTTCGCCGCCTTCTCCAAGGCTGCAGCGACCAAGGGCAAGCCGACCGTGATCCTGGCCAAGACCATCAAGGGTTACGGCATGGGTGAAGCGGCCGAAGGCAAGAACATCGCTCACCAGGTCAAGAAGATGGACCTGGGCTCCGTGCGTCACCTGCGCGATCGTTTCAACCTGCCGGTCACCGACGAGCAGCTGGAAAACCTGCCGTACCTGAAGATCGAAGAGGGTACCGAAGAGCACAAATACCTGCACGCCCGCCGTGCCGCGCTGAAGGGCTATGTACCGACCCGTCTGCGCGAGAGCACCACCAAGCTGGAAATCCCGGCGCTGGATGCTTTCGGTCCGCTGCTGGGTGAACAGGCGCGCGAAATCTCCACCACCATGGCGTTCGTGCGTTCCCTGAACGTGATGCTGAAAGACAAGTCCATCGGCAAGCGCATCGTCCCGATCCTGGCTGACGAAGCCCGTACCTTCGGTATGGAAGGCCTGTTCCGCCAGATCGGTATCTACAGCCCGCACGGTCAGCAGTACACCCCGCAAGACCGCGACATCGTCTCCTACTACAAGGAAGACAAGCAGGGTCAGGTTCTGCAAGACGGTATCAACGAGCTGGGCGCCATGTCCTCCTGGCTGGCTGCTGCGACCTCTTACAGCACCAACGACTGCCCGATGATCCCGTTCTACATCTACTACTCCATGTTCGGCTTCCAGCGGATCGGCGACATGGCGTGGGCAGCCGGTGACCAGCAAGCCCGTGGCTTCCTGCTGGGCGCGACCTCCGGTCGTACCACTCTCAACGGAGAGGGCTTGCAGCACGAAGATGGTCACAGCCACATCCTGGCCAACACCATCCCGAACTGCATCTCCTACGATCCGTCTTACGCCTATGAAGTGGCGGTGATCGTACAGGACGGCCTGCGCCGCATGTACGGTGAGAACCCGGAGAACGTGTTCTACTACATCACTACCCTGAACGAGAACTATGCCATGCCGGCCATGCCGGAAGGCGCCGAGGAAGGCATTCGCAAGGGTATCTACAAGCTGGAAACCGTGGCCGGCACCAAGGCCAAGGTACAGCTGCTGGGTTGTGGTTCCATCCTGGGTCACGTGCGCACCGCCGCCCAGATCCTGGCCAGCGAGTACGGCGTGGGTTCCGACGTGTTCAGCGTCACCTCCTTCAACGAACTGGCTCGTGACGGTCAGGACGCGGATCGCTGGAACATGCTGCACCCGACCGCCGAAGCGCGTGTGCCCTACATCGCTCAGGTACTGGGCAGCGAAGCCACCATCGCCGCGACCGACTACATGAAGTCCTTCGCCGATCAGGTGCGTGCCTTCGTTCCGACCGAGAACTACCGTGTACTGGGTACCGACGGTTACGGCCGCTCCGACAGCCGTGCCAACCTGCGTCGTCACTTCGAAGTGAACGAGTTCTACGTAGTGGTTGCTGCCCTGACCGAACTGGCCAAGCGCGGCGAGGTAGACAAGCAGGTTGTGGCCGAAGCCATCGCCAAGTACGGCATCGATGCCGACAAGGTCAACCCGCTGTACGCGTAAGAGGATTGAGTGTCGCGCCGGGTATCCGGCGCGACCTTGCCTGGGTTTAAACGGATAACGCGGGATGCGCGTGGTGATGCCCAGGCTGCCACGCGGATGCACGCAAGAGGATAAAGCGCAATGTCCAAACAGATTATGGTGCCGGATATCGGTGCCGATGAAGTTGAAGTCACCGAGATCATGGTGGCCGTGGGTGACAAGGTCGAGCTGGACCAGTCCCTGATCGCCGTGGAAGGTGACAAGGCCTCCATGGAAGTGCCGGCCCCCGCCGCCGGTATCGTCAAAGAGATCCTGATCAAGGTGGGCGACAAGGTTGCCACCGGTTCCCAGATCATGGTCTTCGAATCCGAGGGGGCTGCCGCACCTGCTCCGGTCCAGGCTGCTGCCCCGGTTGCTGCCGCGCCGGCCGCTGCTCCTGCTGCTGCCGCTCGCCAGGACGTCAACGTGCCGGACATCGGTGGTGACGAAGTCGAAGTGACTGAGATCATGGTTGCCGTGGGCGACATGGTTGAAGCCGACCAGTCCATCATCGCCGTGGAAGGTGACAAGGCCTCCATGGAAGTGCCGGCACCGTTCGCCGGTCGCGTGGTCGAGATCAAGGTTGCCGCCGGCGCCAAGGTTTCTACCGGCTCCCTGGTGATGGTCTTTGAAGTGGCGGGCGCTGCCCCGGCCGCTGTTGCCGCGCCGGCTCCTGCTGCTGCCCCCGTGGCTGCCGCTGCTCCGGTTGCCGCCGGTGCCAAGGACGTCAACGTGCCGGACATCGGTGGTGACGAAGTGGAAGTGACCGAAATCATGGTCGCCGTGGGTGACAAGGTTGAAGCCGACCAGTCCCTGATCACCGTGGAAGGCGACAAGGCCTCCATGGAAGTGCCTGCGCCGTTCGCCGGTGTGGTCAAGGAGATCAAGGTGAAGGCGGGTGACAAGGTCTCCACCGGTTCCCTGATCATGGTATTCGAAGTGGCGGGTGCCGCTCCGGCTGCCGTGGCTGCTCCGGCTCCTGCCGCAGCACCTGTTGCTGCCGCTCCGGCTGCCGCCGCTCCTGCGCCGGTTGCCCAGGCTGCTGCCGCCTCCGATTTCGTCGCCAACGACGCCTATGTCCACGCCTCCCCGGCTGTACGCCGTCTGGCGCGCGAGTTCGGTGTCAACCTGGCCAAGGTGAAAGCCTCCGGTCGCAAGGGTCGCATCGTCAAAGAAGACGTGCAGGCTTACGTGAAGGATGCGGTCAAGCGCGCCGAGTCCGCTCCGGCTGCCAGCACCGGCACTGGCAACGGCATGAGCGTCGTGGCCTGGCCGAAGGTTGATTTCAGCAAGTTCGGCCCTGTCGAAGAGCTGGAACTGACCCGTATCCAGAAGATCTCCGGTCCTGCCCTGCACCGCAACTGGGCCATGATCCCCCACGTCACCCAGTTCGACGAAGCCGATACCACGGATCTGGAAGCGTTCCGCAAAGAGCAGAACATCCTGGCCGAGAAGCAGAAGCTGGACGTGAAGATCACCCCGCTGGTGTTCATCCTGAAGGCGGCCGCCAAGGCCCTGGAAGCCCATCCGCGCTTCTGCAGCGCCCTGTCCGAAGACGGCAGCAAGCTGATCATGAAGAAGTACATCCACATCGGTGTGGCGGTGGATACCCCCAACGGTCTGGTGGTTCCGGTGGTTCGCGACGTCAACAAGAAGGGCATCCACGAGCTGTCCCGCGATCTGGCCGAGATCTCCAAGAAGGCCCGTGCCGGCAAGCTGACCGCTGCCGACATGCAGGGCGGTTGCTTCACCATCTCCAGCCTGGGTGGCATCGGCGGTACCAGCTTTACCCCGATCGTCAACGCGCCGGAAGTGGCCATCCTGGGCGTCTCCAAGTCCGAGATGAAGCCGAAGTGGAACGGTAAAGAGTTCGTGCCGCGCCTGATGCTGCCGCTGGCTCTGAGCTACGACCACCGCGTCATCGATGGCGCCGACGGTGCCCGCTTCATCACCACCCTGAGTGGTGTGTTGTCCGACATTCGTCGACTGGTCCTGTAAGTGAGAGGGCGGGCCCAGAGCCCGCCCTTTTTGCTTCTCATTTCGTTAACAGGATTGTAAACTTGCCCCGTTTTTTTCACGGCTGCAGCGGCCTTGTTTGGCATAAGACTGTGCTGTCCGGGGATATAAGAACGACAAAGAGGTCATGATGAGTAAAGAAATCAAAACCCAGGTCGTAGTACTGGGTGCTGGCCCTGCCGGTTATTCCGCTGCCTTCCGTGCGGCTGACTTGGGTCTGGATACCATTATCGTCGAGCGTTACTCCACCCTGGGTGGCGTCTGCCTGAACGTGGGTTGCATCCCGTCCAAGGCACTGCTGCACGTCGCCAAAGTCATTGAAGAAGCCAAGGCGCTGGCCGAGCACGGCATCGTCTTCGGTGCCCCGCAGACCGACATCGACAAGGTGCGTCTGTGGAAAGAGAAGGTCATCAACCAGCTGACCGGCGGTCTGGCTGGCATGGCCAAGATGCGTAAAGTCCAGGTCGTGAACGGCTTCGGCAAGTTCACCGGTCCGAACACGCTGGAAGTGGAAGGCGCCGACGGCAAGACCACCGTCACCTTCGACAACGCCATCATCGCCGCCGGTTCCCGTCCGGTGAAGCTGCCGTTCATCCCCCATGACGACCCCCGCGTATGGGACTCTACCGATGCGCTGGAGCTGACGACCGTTCCTGGCAAGCTGCTGGTCATCGGTGGCGGCATCATCGGTCTGGAGATGGGTACCGTGTACTCCTCCCTGGGTTCCGAGATCGACGTGGTGGAATTTGCCGACCAGCTGGTACCGGCTGCCGACAAAGACATCGTCAAGATCTACACCAAGCGCGTTGCCAAGAAATTCAACATCATGCTGGAGACCAAGGTCACCGCCGTTGAAGCCCGTGAAGACGGCCTGTACGTCTCCTACGAAGGCAAGCACGCCCCGGCCGAGCCGGTTCGCTACGACAACGTGCTGGTTGCCGTAGGCCGTGTGCCGAACGGCAAGATGCTGGATGCCGAGAAGGCCGGTGTTGCCGTCAACGAGCGCGGTTTCATCGAAGTCGACAAGCAGCTGCGTACCAACGTGGCCCACATCCACGCCATCGGCGACATCGTCGGTCAGCCCATGCTGGCCCACAAGGGTGTACACGAAGGCCACGTGGCGGCCGAAGTCATCGCCGGCAAGAAGCACTACTTCGACCCGAAAGTGATCCCGTCCATCGCCTATACCGAGCCAGAGATGGCCTGGGTGGGTCTGACCGAGAAGGAAGCCAAGCAACAGGGTCTGAACTTCGAAGTCGCCACCTTCCCGTGGGCTGCTTCCGGTCGCGCCATCGCGTCCGACTGCTCCGACGGCATGACCAAGCTGATCTTCGACAAGGAGAGCGGCCGCGTCATCGGTGGTGCCATCGTGGGTACCAACGGCGGTGAACTGCTGGGTGAAATCGGTCTGGCCATCGAGATGGGTGCCGACGCTGAAGACATCGCGCTGACCATCCATGCTCACCCGACTCTGCACGAGTCCGTGGGTCTGGCTGCCGAAGTGTTCGAAGGCTCCATCACCGACCTGCCGAACGCCAAGGCCAAGAAGAAAAAATAATCTTCTGCCCGTTTCATAAGAAAAGCCGCTCCATGGAGCGGCTTTTTGTTGTCTGTCTTTCGGCACCCAGCGGTCAGCAGCGCCCCTTCTTGGCCTGTCCCGGTGGGCAGAAGGTACCGTAGCCTCCGCGATCCCCGTCGCTGACCCGGATCCGGGTATCGTCCACGCTCACGTCGGCACCGTGCACCCGCACGGGCCCGCTGCTGCAGGCGCTGAGCAGCCCCCCCAGCACTATCATCACGACCAGCTTGCCCATAACTCCTCCTCTCATTTTCCTGATTATGGGGCATTTTCAGAAGCCGGTGGAGGTGGCGCAAAAGCGCCTGCGTCACGGCTTGCCGTGGTGGCGACAGAGGGCGCCGCTGCGCCCTCTGTCGGGTGATGAAATGGGAGTCAAAAGTTACAGCCGGAAGTTGCCGACCAGCTTGTCGAGCTCGCCGGAGAGGTGCTGCAGGTTGCGGCTCGACTCGGTCAGGTGATGGGCGATATCGGCGGTCTCCATGGTGAGCTGGTTGATAAGGATGGACTCCTGCTCCTTGGGCATGCCGCGCTCGACCCAGTCCAGCACGAAGCGGTCGTTGGCAAGCTGTCTGGCGGCATTGGCGACCGAAGTGAGATCCTTCTCGATCTCCTTGCCGATGCGCTGGGTCAGGTTGGGCAGCTCCTGCTCGAACATGCGGTTCTCGATCAGCTGCTGGGCAGAACGCTGGCTGAAATAGCCCACCAGCAGGCAGGAGAGGGCCACGGCGAGGATGACGGTGGCCAGAATTTTCTGTTTCAGTGTCAGGCTTGCGAACATAAGGGTGACTCGGAAGTGTGAACCAGGGTTGAACTCATAATAGCGGCTGATTTGGCGCGCTCTTGAGGCGGCGGGGGCGTTTATTGTCGATTAACGTTTGCGCTCACACCCGGATTGGACTGGATTGGCGCCCGATTTTGCCGAGACATCGTCGCAAGCGGGGCGACCCCTCGCCAGCACCCCGGCTTGCGGTTAAAGTGCTTGCACTTATAGTAGGCTGCACCTGACTGGCGGCCTGCCCGCTCGACTCGCACCGGATTTATGGACTTTCATATGCGCATCTTTCATCGGGGATGGACCCATCTGCTCGTGCTCCTGCTGGCGACCCTGCCGTTCATGGCGGCGGCCGGAGCCAATGATCCCGCGCCTTCTGCCAAAAACCCGGGGGCAACCAAGATGGATCGTCCGAAGATCGCCCTGGTACTGAGCGGCGGCGGGGCCAAGGGGTCGGCCCATATCGGGGTGCTCAAGGTGCTGGAGGCAAAGCACATCCCGGTGGACATCATCGTCGGGACCAGCATGGGCTCCTATGTGGCGGGCATGTATGCCATGGGGCTTAGCGCCGAGGAGGTGGAGCGCACGACGCTGGCCATCGACTGGAACAAGGGCTATCAGGACAAGGTGGGACGCGACGAGCTCTCCCTGCGCAAGAAGCAGCAGACCGAGAAATACCAGCTGCGCACCGACATCGGGGTCAACGGTGACCAGACCCAGTTGCCGGACGGTTTCTTCCAGGGACAGTCCATGGCCAGCCTGCTGCGCCACGCCACCTCCAACCTGCCGGCGCAAAAGAGCTTCGACAACCTGCCTATCCCCTATCGCGCGGTGGCGACCGACATGGAGACGGTGACCCCCTTCGTGCTGGATCACGGCAGCCTCGCCAAGGCGATGCAGGCCTCCATGTCCATTCCCGGTGCCCTCAAGCCGGTGGACTGGGACGGCCGCATCCTGGCCGATGGTGGCACGGTCAACAACATGCCGGTGGACGTGGCCAAGGCCATGGGGGCCGACGTGGTGATCGCGGTGGACATCGGCGCCAAGCTGCGTACCCGGGAGTCCCTCAAGTCGGGATTGGCCATGATCGATCAGCTCACCACCTACATGACCCAGGTGGGGACCGAAAAGCAGAAGGCGCTGCTGGGCCCCAGGGACATCCTGCTGACCCCCGAGTTCGGCAACATGGGGATCGCCGACTTCGCCCTGATGCCGGAGGGGATCAAGATCGGGGAGGCGGTCGCCAACAGTGCTGCGGCCCGGCTCGATGCGCTCTCTCTCTCGCCCGCCGCCTACGCCGACTATCGCAACGGCAAGCTGAGCCGGCGTGCCGAGCGCAGTGGCCAGCCCGCCTACTACATCGACAAGGTGGAGATCATCAACAAGTCGCGCCTCTCCGACGACACGGTGCGGGCCATGCTGAACGTGCGCCCGGACAAGGTGCAGACCTACGAGAGCCTGGAGGCGGGGATCCGTCGCCTCTACGCCCTGGAGTCGTTCGATCGCATCACCTACGAGGTGGAGGAGCGGGACGGAGAGAACGTGCTGGTGGTGGACGCCAGCGAGAAGAACTGGGGGCCGGGTTATCTCAACTTCCAGCTCGGTTTCTCCGATGACTTCGAGAGCAGCTCCAACTACAACGTCGGCATGTCCTACACCCTGACCAACGTCAACGACTGGGGAGGCGAGTGGCTGACCGAGGCGTCCCTCGGGACCGCCAAGCACCTCAAGACCGACTTCTACACCCCGCTGGAGCCCTCCCAGACCTACTTCGGCGAGACGAGCCTGGCCTACGACAAGACCCAGCGACGCGTCTTCTTCCCGGAAGAGAGCAGGTCGTCGTCCGGGGTCAGCTATCTGGACTCCGAGTACAGCTTCACCAGCGTGGATCTTGCCGTCGGCTGGAATCGCCAGCCCTGGAGCCGCTTCTCCCTTGGGCTGGAGGGCAAGATCGGCAGCGTGGAGATCCAGAACCTCACCAACGCGGATGCCGATGCCTCTGCCTGGGGACCCTACATCCGCTTCGAGCACGACACCCTCGACAGCCGCTACTTCCCCTATCAGGGGGTCTACTGGGACATCAAGGGGGGCTACTCCTACGTCGATCTCGACCCCTCGGACGGCCCCTCCGAGCAGGCCGAGGGGGTGAATTACCGGCTGGTGATGATCAAGCCCTGGTCCTGGGACAGGCACAGCCTCAACCTGATGCTGGAAGGGGGCGGCTCAAGCTCCCAGGAGACGGTACCGCTGTTCGTGCAGGATCTGGGGGGGCTGTTCCGCATGTCCGGCTTCCAGCATTACCAGTTGAGCGGTCGATACAGCCTGTTCGGCGGATTGCGCTACATCTACCGGGTGGCGGACAACGACTTCGGTGCCTTCAAGGCGCCCCTGTTCCTCGGGGGCTCCCTCGAGCAAGGGGGGGTCTGGGACAAGGGAGAGGACATCAGCATCGAATCCTCCTATACCTCGGGTTCCCTCTATATGGGGGTGGAGAGTTTCCTCGGTCCCATCTTCCTCGGCTATGGCATGGCGGAGGGGGGGCACGACATGTTCTATCTGCAATTGGGCACTACGTTCCAATAAGGGCGAAATGCTGCCTTTTTGTTAACTCACCTTGGGTGGGCGGCTTGTCACTCTAAAAAAACCTAATAGGTTTATATGGTTATGCTGGTTTGATGAATAACTGCACAGGGTTTGGATTTTAATTAGTCGTTAAAACTTATATAGTGGGGGGCACCCTACGGGTGTCCCGCAAGGACGATCGCCGCGAGCTTGGGCGAACCCCAAAAAAAAGACCAAAGAGGAATTAGTCGTGCTTGAAACATACCGTAAACACGTCGCAGAACGTGCCGCCGAAGGCGTGGTCGCCAAACCTCTGGACGCAGAGCAGGTTGCCGCCCTGGTTGAGCTGATCAAGAATCCGCCCGCCGGCGAACAGGACTTTCTGAAAGAACTGTTGTCCTCCCGCATTCCCCCGGGTGTTGATGAAGCGGCCTATGTGAAAGCCGGCTTCCTCACCGCCGTCGCCAAGGGCGAGGCCCATTCCCCCATCCTGACTGCCGCCGAAGCCGTCGAGCTGCTCGGTACCATGCAGGGTGGTTACAACATCCAGCCGCTGATCGACCTGCTGGACGATGCGACCCTGGCTCCTCTTGCCGCCAAGGGTCTCTCCCACACCCTGCTGATGTTCGACTCCTTCCACGACGTGGAAGAGAAGGCCAAGGCGGGCAATGCCCACGCCAAGCAGGTGCTGCAATCCTGGGCCGACGCCGAGTGGTTCCTGAACCGCCCGGCCCTGGCCGAGAAGATCACCGTCACCGTGTTCAAGGTGACCGGCGAAACCAACACCGATGATCTGTCGCCGGCGCCGGACGCCTGGTCCCGCCCGGACATTCCGCTGCACGCCCTGGCGATGCTGAAGAACGCCCGTCCCGGCATCACCCCGGACAAGGATGGCGTCATCGGCCCCATCAAGACCATTGATTCCCTGAAAGAGCAGGGCTTCCCGCTGGCTTACGTGGGTGACGTGGTCGGTACCGGCTCTTCCCGTAAATCCGCCACCAACTCCGTGCTCTGGTTCATGGGCGACGACATTCCGTTCGTGCCGAACAAGCGTGCTGGCGGCGTCTGCCTCGGTGGCAAGATTGCCCCCATCTTCTTCAACACCATGGAAGATGCCGGTGCCCTGCCCATCGAAGTGGATGTCTCCAAACTGGAGATGGGCGATGTCATCGACATCTTCCCCTATGAGGGCAAGATCACCCGCCACGGTACCGACGAGGTGCTGGCCCGGTTCGAACTGAAGACCGAGGTGCTGATCGACGAAGTGCGCGCCGGTGGCCGTATTCCGCTGATCATCGGCCGTGGCCTGACCGACAAGGCCCGCGAGGCGCTGGGTCTGCCGTTCTCCACCGTGTTCCGCCGTCCGCAGCCGGTGGCCGATACCGGCAAAGGTTTCACCCTGGCCCAGAAGATGGTGGGCAAGGCATGTGGCGTGAAGGGCATTCGCCCGGGCACCTACTGCGAACCCAAGATGACCACGGTCGGCTCCCAGGACACCACGGGCCCCATGACCCGCGACGAGCTGAAAGACCTGGCCTGCCTCGGTTTCTCCGCCGATCTGACCATGCAGTCCTTCTGCCACACCGCGGCCTATCCCAAGCCCATCGACGTGCAGACCCACCACACCCTGCCGGACTTCATCATGAACCGCGGCGGTGTTTCTCTGCGTCCGGGCGACGGCGTCATCCACTCCTGGCTGAACCGCATGCTGCTGCCGGATACCGTGGGTACCGGTGGTGACTCCCACACCCGTTTCCCCATCGGTATCTCCTTCCCGGCTGGCTCTGGTCTGGTGGCCTTCGCCGCCGCCACCGGCGTGATGCCGCTGGACATGCCGGAATCCGTGCTGGTGCGCTTCAAGGGCGAGCTGCAGCCGGGCATCACCCTGCGTGACCTGGTCCATGCCATCCCCTACGCCGCCATCCAGAAAGGGCTGCTGACCGTCGAGAAAGCGGGCAAGAAGAACATCTTCTCCGGCCGCATCCTCGAGATCGAAGGTCTGCCGACCCTGAAAGTGGAGCAGGCGTTCGAACTGGCGGACGCCAGCGCCGAGCGCTCTGCCGCTGGTTGCACCATCAAGCTGGATAAAGAGCCGATCATCGAGTATCTGAAGTCCAACATCGTGATGCTGAAGTGGATGCTCTCCGAAGGCTACGGCGACGTGCGCACCATCACCCGCCGCATCAAGGGGATGGAAGAGTGGCTGGCCAACCCGGTACTGATGGAAGCGGACAAGGACGCCGAGTACGCCGAAATCATCGAGATCGATCTGGCCACCATCAAGGAGCCGATCCTGTGCGCGCCGAACGATCCGGACGATGCCCGTCTGCTGAGCGACGTGGCGGGTGACAAGATTGACGAGGTGTTCATCGGTTCCTGCATGACCAACATCGGCCACTTCCGCGCCGCCGGCAAACTGCTCGAGAAGTATCAGGGCGAGCTGCCGACCCGCATGTGGATCGCGCCGCCCACCAAGATGGACAAGGATCAGCTGACCGAAGAGGGCTACTACGGCATCTTTGGTCGGGTCGGTGCCCGCATCGAGATTCCGGGCTGCTCCCTGTGCATGGGCAACCAGGCGCGGGTAGCGGAAGGGGCCTCCGTGGTCTCCACCTCCACCCGCAACTTCCCGAACCGCCTGGGCAAGGGTGCCAACGTCTATCTGGCCTCTGCCGAGCTGGCTGCGGTTGCCGCCATCATCGGCAAGATCCCGACCGTGGAAGAGTATCTGCAGTACGCCAAGACCCTGGACGCCACTGCTGCCGACACCTATCGCTACCTGAACTTCAACGAGATCGCCTCCTACACCAAGAAGGCCGATGCGGTGATCCTGCAGCAAGCGGTCTGAGACTCGCCGGTCTGACCACTGAAAATAACAATGCCGCGTCTCGACGCGGCATTTTCCATTTCAGGGGGCTGCGCGATAATGACCCGCCATGCCCAGCAACGGCGTCGTCGATTTGCCTGGTACGCGCGTTGCGCTTTCGTTGTCTGGCCATGATGGCCCCACCGTTTCCTGGTGGGCATTTTTATACCGCGGTACCTGCGAAGCGGGCCCGCGCATTGCGGCGTGGTTGCTATGTTTCTGTTCCGGATTGATCTGGCCCGCATGAAGTGGCGCCTTGGTTGTGCCCTGCTGGTGTTAGCCCTGCCCCTGGTGGTGGGAGGGTGGATGGTGCATGACAGCTACGAGCAGGAGCTGAAGAACGATGCCAGTGCGTCAGCCAGCAAGGCCAGAACCTTGCTGGAGCGCATGCTGGATCAGGCCGAGCGGGCCAACCTCGAGGTATTGCCGCTGGCCGGTCGACCTTGCAGCGACAACCTGCTGCTGCTGCGCAAGCGAGTGGCGCTGGAGCCGTTCCTGCGCTCCATCAATCTGGTGCGACAGGGGATCATCAACTGCACCTCGCTGTTCGGGCCTGCCAGGGAAGTGGATGACGGCTCCCGCTACACGGATCGCAAGTTGCTGCTGATGAGCGGCAACCTGGTGCGCAAGAATCACCCCTTGCTGGTGGTGCGTCAGGAGCGGGGGCGTGATGCGGCACTGAGCGCCATTGACAGCAGTCAGCTCAGTTTCATGCTTACCCTGAGCAGCGATCCCAGCGAGCTGTTCTTGCAGGTGGGGTCCGCCTGGCTCGATGAGTCCGGCCACTTCCAAAGCGATCCGCCGAAACTGCACAGCAAGTTTGCCCTGATACTCGCCTCCCAGCGTTACCCCTTCACCATCCACGCCGGTTATGCCATGCCGATCTACTGGCGTGCCCTGTGGGAGGCTCGCCATCTGCAGCTGATCTGGCTGGGAGCCAGTTCGCTGGTGCTCTCACTGCTGGTGTGGTGGCTGCTTGGGCGGCCGGGGGCCCTGACGGACGAGCTGAGACGCGGGCTGCGAGCCAGGGAGTTTGTCCCCTATCTGCAACCGCTGATCGCCAGCAAGGGCGGCAAGATGGTGGGAGCCGAGGTACTGATGCGCTGGCAACATGCCACCGAGGGGCTGATCCGCCCCGATCTCTTCATCCCCCAGGCGGAAGAGTCTGGCCTGATCGTGCCCATGACGGTCAACCTGATGAAGACGGTGGCCAAGACACTCCACCCGGTACAGGAGCAGTTGCCCGAGGCATTTCACATCAGCTTCAACATCAGTGCCATCCACTGCCGGGACCTCTCCTTGGTGGCGGAGTGCCGCGACTTCCTCGGCCATTTCGTTCCGGGACGGGTGGTGCTGGTGCTGGAGCTCACGGAGCGGGAGCTGCTGGTGACCAGCCCGCAGACCCTCTCCCTGTTTCGCCAGCTCGACGAGATGGGGGTGCAGCTCGCCATCGATGACTTTGGCACCGGCCACTCCAGCCTCATCTATCTGCAGCAATTCCACGTGGACTATCTCAAGATCGACCGCTCCTTCATCGGCCGTATCGGGACGGAGTCCCTCTCCGAGCACATCGTGGACAACGTCATCGACCTTGGGGGACGGCTGGGGTTGTCCCTGGTGGCCGAAGGGGTGGAGACGGAGCAGCAGGCCGCCTATCTGAGAGGCAAGGGGGTCCAGTATCTGCAGGGATACCTGTTTGCCCGCCCCATGCCGATACGCCAGTTCTGCCGGGAGCTGACGGCGGGAGAGATACAGGTCGCCGCCGGGCGCACCGCCCAGGGCTAGGCCGCGCCCACCAGGCTGTGCAGCCAGTTCACCAGGATGTCGTGGGGGCTGCCGGGTTCGGGTGGCGCGGGGGCGAGCAGGTGATAGCCGGTGCCGTCGGGGACGAAGCCGAGCGGTGCCACCAGCAGGCCGGCCTCGATATCGTCGCACACCTGCCGGTAAGGGCCGATGGCGACTCCCAGCCCGGCGACTGCCGCCTGCAGGCTGAAATAGAAGTGCTCGAAGGTCTGACCCGGCACCTCCTCGTCGGCGGACATACCTGCGTGCTGCTGCCACTCCAGCCAGGCGCCCGGACGGGTCTTGGTGTGCAGACGGGGGGCCGTTGGCCTGAGGGCCTGCACATCCCCCCTGGGTTCAAAAAAGTGCGCCACCTTGCCCGGCGGGCAGACAGGGCCGGTCCGCTCTTCGAAAAGCAACTGGCTGTAGAGCTCGGCAGGCCAGTGAAAGTCGTTGCGCCGGATGGCGAGATCGATGCCGCTGCCAAAGCTGAGGGCGCCGCCGCCCGCCATCAGGTGTACGTCCAGCTCCGGGTGCAGAGCCTGGAAGGCGGGCCAGCGCGGGATCAGCCAGCGCATCAGGAGGGTGGGTTCGCAGGAGAGCACCAGCGACTGGGGACGGCTCTGCTGGCGCAGGGCCTGCGCCGTCTGGCGGATGCTGCCCAGCCCCTCCCTGACCGCCTGATAGAACCGTTCACCCGCGTCGGTCAGAAAGACCCGGCGCTGGCGCCGCTCGAACAGCATGACCCCCAGATCCTCCTCGAGCAGTCGTACCGCCCGGCTGATGGCGCCATGGGTGAGATGCAGTTCATCGGCGGCGCGGCCGAAATGCTCGGTGCGGGCAGCCACCTCGAAACAGCGCAGGGCGGTAAGGGAGGGAAGCGAGAGGGCTTTTTGTGAGTTTTTTTCACCATTCATGTCAGAAATCATCGTTCGTTATTGGTGTTGTTGGTAAATAAAATAGCCGATATCCTCTCTAATCAGGACTCTTTTCATGACCGAACTGTTAGCCGTTGTCGCCATTACCCTCTTTGCCGTCATCAGCCCCGGGCCCGACTTTGCCATGGTGTCGCGCAACAGCCTACTGCTCTCGCGCCGCACCGGCGTGCTGACGGCGATCGGCATCGCGGCCGGGGTCTGCGTGCACGTGGCCTACACCCTGCTGGGGGTGGGCCTGCTGATCCAGCAATCCCTCTGGCTGTTCAACCTCATCAAGCTGGCAGGGGCCGCCTATCTCATCTTCCTCGGCATCAAGATGCTGCGGGCCAAACCGGCTGCCGATGAAGAGAGCATCTGTCAGCCTGCCCTCTCCAGCCTGGGGGCGCTGCGCACCGGATTTCTGACCAATGTGCTCAATCCCAAGACGACCATCTTCATTGTCAGTCTCTTCATGCAGGTGGTGCAGCCGCAGACGCCGCTGGCGGTCCAGATCGGCTATGGCGCCTTCATCGCGCTGGCGCACGCCCTCTGGTTTGGTGCGGTGGCGCTCTTCTTCTCCACCCCTGCGGTGCGGGACCGACTGCTGGCGGTACGCCACTGGATCGATCGGGTGTTCGGGGGGCTGCTGGTGGGATTCGGCATGTTGCTGGCATTGACCCAGCAGACGCGCTGAGGCGGGGAGGGGCGCTCCCCCTATCCACCCCCGACTGTAGGGTCTTGTTTTTCATGCCTTGGCAGCCACTTTTCGGTAGAATTGGCGCTCATTTTGAAGTCAGATGAGGCGCGGTATGACGGTCAGGTTCCAGGCATTTCACAGCATCAAGGCGATTGGCAATCGGGAGGTGCTGTTCAACTGGTCCAGAACCAACCCCCTCGGCGCCCTTGATCAGGTGTGGCGCCCGACGACCCGTGACGAGCTGCAGCAATTGCTGCGGGAATACCCCGAGCGCAAGCTGCGGCTCATCGGCTCCGGCCTCTCTTTCGAACCCATCCACAGCGTCTACGCGGAAGGCAGCCAGGCGCTGCTGGTGGACCTGCACCACCTGCGCGGCCAGCTCGACAAGACTGCCGATACGGTGACCTACCTGGCGGGGACGCCGCTTGATACCGTCTATGCCGACCTCATCGCCATGGATCGCATGCTGCCGGCATCCCCCGGCGTCATCGGCATCCAGACCCTGGGCGGTGCGCTCAGCACCGGCACCCATGGGCAGGGATTGCACCAGTCCGCCCTGTGCGATGCGGTGGCTGCCCTGACCGTGATGCTGGCGAGCGGCGACATCATCCGTGTGGATCGCACCGATCCGCGCTTCGGCGCCTTCGTGATGGGCATGGGGATGCTCGGCATCCTGCTGGATGTGACCCTCAACACTGTGCCCAACCGCATCATGCGCTGCACCAAGTTCACCACCGACTACCCCTTCCTGCTGGAACACAACGAGCGCCTCAACCGGGAACACGCCTTCGTGAAGAGCTGGTGGTTCGCCTGGACCGGCGAGAGCCACATCTGGCTGGTGGATCCCGCCTCCGATGACGAGGTGGCCCGCTACCGGGCCGGGGGCAGCGAGCCGCTGGTGCTGGAGGGAGACATGGACGAGCGCATGAACCTGGCGCTCAATGCCACCATAGACGCGACCCTGCAGAAGATGGCCAGAGACACCAAGGACGAGGCCAGGGCAGGCGAGCACTTCGAGACGGTGCGCCGCTTCAAGGACGCCTCGGATCTGGTGGGCAACGTCTACCAGATCCTCTGCAAGGGGATCCCGGCGCCCCAGATCAACTGCGAGGTGGCCGTGCCCCTCGAACGCATGGGGGAGGCCCTTGCAGTCCTGCAGGCATGGCAGGAGGCGAACCCCGGCGTGCTGCACTACCCCTTCATCCTGCGCTGCACCGGTCCCTCCGTGGCCTGGCTCAGTGCCGCCCATGACAAGTCGGTGTGCTGGATAGGTTTTCTGGTCTATCTGGCGGCAGACGGGACCTTCGTCGGGGGCTCCATGGAGCAGATGCGCGAGTTGCAGCAACTGCTGGTGCCGCTCGGCGGTATTCCCCATTTCGGCAAGCACCTGGCGATGGACCTCTACGACTTCCCGGCCCTGTTGCCGCGCTGGCACGACTTCCTGGCCCTGAAGCGGGAGCTTGACCCCCATGGCCGTTTCGAAAACCGCTGGCTCGGCGACCTGTTCGCCAACCGGTAAGGATCTGACATGACCGATATGCAAGACACTCGCTTACTCATCCTCCTGCCGATCAGAGGGGGGGCAACCCGATGACAGACATGCAAGACACCCGCATCCCCGTGACCCTGCTGACCGGTTTTCTCGGCAGCGGCAAGACCACCTTGCTCAACCACTGGGTCAAGCAGCCCGAGCTCGGGGAGTGCGCCGTGCTCATCAACGAGTTCGGCTCCGTGGGGCTGGATCACCATCTGGTACAGCAGGTGGACGAGCAGGTGGTGCTGCTCGATTCCGGCTGCATCTGCTGCTCGGTGCAGGGCTCCCTGGTGGAGGCGCTGCAGGGGCTTTTCATGAAGGCCATCCAGCGCAAAATCAAACCCTTCAAACGGCTGATCATCGAAACCACTGGTCTGGCCGATCCGGCCCCTGTGCTGTTCACGTTGAGGGAAGAGGGCTTTATCGCCCAGCGCTACCGCTTCGACGGCACCGTCACCGTGGTGGATGCCGGTCATATCGAGCAGCAGCTGGCCGCTCAATATGAGGCGGTCAAACAGGTGGCGCTGGCGGATCTGCTGGTGGTGAGCAAGGGCGATCTGGTGGATGAAGAGACCCTTGCTCGGGTGGAAGCCCAACTGGCGGCCCTCAATCCGGCAGCCCCCATCCAGCGGGTCAGCAATGGGGTGCTCTCACCTGCGGTGCTGGAGAAACTCGGCGCCTACAACGAGGCAGCGGGGCGCGACGTGCGCCAGTTGCTGGCCTGGCTGCGTACCGAATCCCCGAAACAGGGGCTGGCTTCGCCCATGCAGCCGAAGATGACGCCGTTTGCCGCCAAGGTGGGGACGGCCGCGCCCACCCGCTTCGAGCACGGCAATATCGAAAGTTTCTCCCTGCGCATCGGCGAGCCGCTCAAGCCCTCCCGCCTGCTGGCCGCCATCGATGCGGTGCAGGCGCAATACGGTGATGCCCTGCTGCGTCTCAAGGGGATATTGCAACTGGAAGGGGAGAGCCAGCCCGTGGTGATCCACGGCGTGCACGGCCAGCTCTATCCGTTGCAGGCGCTGGGGGAGTGGCCCGAAGGCAAGGCCCAGTCCCGGCTGGTGTTCATCGTGAAGAGCCAGGACAGGGTAGGCATAGAGCAGTTGTTCCTCTCAACCCTCAAGGCCCCCGAACCCAGCCTGGAAGAGCACCTCAAGGCCATGCTCGGCCAGCCGGATGCCTGATATGCTGATATGACCCGCGCTCGTGCGGGTCTTATGTGATGAGGAGAGACAGAACCATGCCTGACAGCTCCCCGATGGTGACGCCCGCCCAGCGCAAATGGCTGCCCTGGCTGACAGCGGTCGGTTTTTTCATGCAGACCCTGGATGGCACCATCCTCAACACTGCCCTGCCCAGCATGGCCGAGGCCCTGGGCGAGAGTCCGCTGCAGATGCAGTCCGTCATCATCGCCTACATGCTGACGGTGGCCCTGCTCATTCCCGCCTCCGGCTGGCTGGCGGACAGATTCGGCACCCGCCGGGTCTATCTGGTCGCCATCCTGCTGTTTACCCTGGGTTCCCTGGCCTGTGCCATCGCCAACACCCTGCCCATGCTGGTGATCGCCCGGGTGTTGCAAGGGGTCGGGGGGGCCTTGCTGATGCCCATCGGGCGTCTGGCGGTGCTGCGGGTCTACAGCAAGCATGAGCTGCTGAGGGTGATGTCGTTCGTCACCATCCCCGGTCTGCTCGGCCCCCTCATCGGCCCGGCTCTGGGGGGCTGGCTGGTGGAGGTGGCGAGCTGGCACTGGGTCTTCCTCATCAACCTGCCGGTGGGCCTGCTCGGCTTCGTGGCGAGCTGGCACTTCATGCCCGACCTTCGCCAGCACACCGCCAGGTTTGACTGGCAGGGGTTTGTGCTGTTCAGTGTCGGCATGGTGCTGGTATCCGTCGGTCTGCAAGGCCTGGGGGAGCACAGCATCTCAACCGGCTGGGCCCTGTTTGCGGTATTGTTCGGTCTGGCCGCCATGGCGAGCTACTGGCTCTATGCCGCCACGGCGGAGCAGCCCCTGTTCAGTCTGGCGCTGTTCAAGACGTCCACCTTCGCCATCGGTATCTGGGGCAATCTGTTTGCCCGCCTCGGCAGCGGCGCCATGCCGTTTCTCACCCCGCTCTTCCTGCAACTGGGGCTCGGCTTCTCCCCGAGCAAGGCGGGGATGACCATGATCCCCACGGTGATCGGCGCCATGCTGACCAAGACGCTGGTGAACAAGCTCATTCCGCGCATCGGTTATCGCCGCATCCTGATCGGCAACACCCTGGCGCTCGGGGCCATGATCGCGAGCTTCTATTTCATCGACAACCAGGTGCCCCACGGCGTACTGCTGGTGTGGCTGGCGGTCTTTGGCGCCATCAACTCCCTGCAATTTTCCGCCATGAACACCCTGACCCTGCAGGATCTCAGCAGCGAGCACGCCAGCAGCGGCAACGGTCTGCTGTCGGTGGTGATGCAGCTCTCCATGAGCCTGGGGGTGGCCATCGCCGCCAGCCTGCTGGGACTCTTCTCCATCGGCCAGCCCGAGGAGAGTGGCCACTGGCTGGAGGGGTTCCACCTCACCTATCTGTGCATCGGCCTGATGTCCATGCTGGCGGCGCTGATCTTCGCCCAGCTGGCGCGGGAAAAGCGCTGAGTCCCAGGCTCAGGGGGCGGGCAGGTAGCTCACGTCGCAGGGTAATCGGGCCAGCAGTCCGGCCAGGTGGGTGGTCTCCAGCAGGAAAGTCTGCTCGGGGTGGCCCGGCGTCCAGGTAAAGGCATGGTGATTCATGAGCACGGGATCCACCAGCAGGGGGATGTCGGCGCGGGGCAGGAAGGGGCAGACGGCTCCCGGCAGGCAGCCAATCTCGGTCTGCATCTCGTCAGCGGTGCAGATGGAGGGTTTGGCACCGAGCGCCGCCTTGACCGCCTTGCTGTCGAGCCGGCCGTCTCTGTGGGTCAGCAGCAGGGCGAAGCGACCATCCTTGAATTTGAGGAAAAGGGTCTTGCTGAACTCGGCCTGCCAGCCGAGGCGAGCCTTGACCCGCTCGTCGGTGGCGTAATCGAGGATGGGTTCGTGCTCGAAGCGCTGGTGGGGCAGGTCGGTGAGCAACTGACGGTTGAAGTCGTGAATGGCATCGAGTGGCATGGGGTTCTCCTGTGATGGCGGTCATCCTGCCACTTGCACCGGCGCAGGCCCAATCACCGTTTCTTATCCATCATCAGCGGAGTCATCAACAAGGGCACCCGAGGGTGCCCTTGTTGTTCAGTGATGCTGCAATTCGCCCGCTTTCCAGTGGAAGGGAATGGGGTCAAGGCGCTGGGAGGCTTTGTCGTAACCTGCCCACAGCTCACCGATGGTGCGACCATCGATGGGGTGGCGGAATGTGGGAGCCAGCTCCGCCAGCGGCCAGAGCACGAAGGCGTTGGTGAGGATCTCGCCGCGCGGCAGCACCAGCGGCGTCTCGCAGACCAGCTCGCCGTAGAGCAGCAGATCGAGATCCAGGGTGCGCGGGGCGAACTTCTTGGCATCCGGCTCGCGGCCGTGAGCGAACTCCATGGCGCGTAGCCGCTGGCACAGGGTCGCCAGGGGCAGCTCGGTATCGGCACCCACCACCAGGTTGTAGAAGGGGCGGCCGTTGAAGCCCACTGCCTCGCTCTCGAATACCCGGGAGACCTGCAACTCGCCGAATTCGGCGTGCAGGGCATCGAGGCCGGCGCGGATATGGCGTTCCCGTTCGATGTTGGATCCCAGACTGATATAGATGCGGGTCATCAGTTGGCGCTCGCAGCCGGCGTGCGATGGCGCAGGATCTCGACCCCGACGCCTGCCGCATTGGGCACGGCACCCGGTTTGGTCAGGGTCACCTTGACCCACTGTACCCGCTCGTCTTCCAGCACCAGGGCGGCGACCTGCTCGGCCATGGTCTCGACCAGCTCCACTATCTTGCCCTGGGCGTGATCACAGATCTTGCGAGAGAGGGTGGCGTAATCCAGCGCCAGATTGATATCGTCGGTTGCGGCGGCTGGGCGGTTGTCAAACCCCATCTCGAGGTCGAAACAGAGCTTCTGGCGAATGCCCTTCTCCCACTCATATACCCCTATGGTGGTCAAAACCTCGAGTCCGCGAATAAACACCTTGTCCATGACAGTACTTCTTCTTTACTCTTGATGGGCTGTGAAAACAGCGCAGGGATGCAGGCCCGGCAAGCAGATTGCCGCTGGCGGCCGGTTTGGGCGACACGCTTTCGGGCAAGCCCGGGCCTGGGAATGTGGCCCGCATCATACCCCATTCATATCGTGGTAAAAACGACCAAGATGACGGCCCTGACGATTTTGATGATTATTCTGGCCTATCTGGGCGGCTCGCTGTCCAGTGCCGTGCTGGTTTCCCGCATCACGGGTCTGCCGGATCCCCGTGACCATGGTTCCCACAACCCGGGGGCGACCAATGTGTTGCGCCTCGGCGGCCGGATGGCGGCGCTGATCGTACTGCTTCTCGACGTGCTCAAGGGGATGGCCCCCGTCTACCTCGCCTGGTATCTGCAGATCAAGCCCGTCTACCTCGGCTTTATCGGGGTGGCCGCCTGTCTGGGCCACATGTACCCCCTCTTCTTCCACTTCCGTGGCGGCAAGGGCGTCGCCACCGCCCTCGGTACCATGCTGCCCATCGGCTTTGCCATGGGGGGCGCCGTCATCACCACCTGGCTGCTGGTGCTGCTGGTGAGCGGCTATTCGTCACTGGCGTCCATCGTGACCGTGTTGCTGACTCCGCTCTTTACCTATCTGCTCAAACCGGAATACACGTTGCCGGTCTCCCTGCTCTCCTGTCTCATCCTGATCCGTCATCACGAGAACATTACCCGCCTGCTCAAGGGGGAGGAGTCCCGCCTCTGGGGGCGCCGGGGAGCGGTCCCGCCAGCAGAAGTGATGAAAATGGATGATGCTGCGCAAAAAAGAGACGAACGAGACGAAAAGTGAAATTTCCCGTTGACCACCTGCCCTAAAATCCGTTTAATAGCGCCCACGCCCAGATAGCTCAGTCGGTAGAGCAGGGGATTGAAAATCCCCGTGTCGGCGGTTCGATTCCGTCTCTGGGCACCATATTTTAGTGCCATGAAATAAAAACGTGTTCATGCACAATGGTTTGAAGTGTGCCGGCTTAGCTCAGTAGGTAGAGCAACTGACTTGTAATCAGTAGGTCACCAGTTCGATTCCGGTAGCCGGCACCATTTGCCCAGATAGCTCAGTCGGTAGAGCAGGGGATTGAAAATCCCCGTGTCGGCGGTTCGATTCCGTCTCTGGGCACCACGAATAATTCCTCCTTAGCTCAGTCGGTAGAGCGACGGACTGTTAATCCGCAGGTCGCTGGTTCGAGCCCAGCAGGAGGAGCCAAATAAAAAGCCCAGCAGCAATGCTGGGCTTTTTCTTTTCCCATTGTCCCCGTCCTGAATATGGCTTATACCTTCTTCCCCGAATAGATGGAGATCTCGATGGGACAAGGTGTGAAACGCACACAGCGCGATTACTCACTGAGGTTTAAATTGTCCCTGGTCGAGCAGATTGAAAAAGGTGAACTCACCTACCAGTAGACACAATTCCAATATGGCATTCAGGGCAATTCGACCATTCTGGTATGGTTGCATAAGCATGGTCTGCAGGGTTGGAGCCAGGGAGCATCGATTAGAGCTGGCAGGATCACATCATGCCTGATCCCGACAACCAAATGTCTGAACAGCGTATCAAGGAGCTCGAGTAGCTGGCGCTGATGAGCCTGGAGGCTCAGTTCTTTGAAGGCGCCTCAATCGTAAAAAACGACCTGGTAAGCTCTCTCGCAGCGGTATGTCGAAAAGCTGACCATCTTCAGTGCTTGCTGGTTCCTCGGAATAAACCGTTAGGCTGACTACAATCGCAATCGGGTCGCCGACCTGCGTCATGCACAAGGGCAGCAGGTAGTGAGCTTTGTGCGCAAAGTTCACTACGGGTGGGCATCCACAAGTAGCATTATCTGCTGCAGGGCCAAGACGATGCTGGGCTGACGGTCTGGTGGGACAGACTGTTTAGGATATTGGCCGAGCACCGTCTGTTGGTGCAGCCCAAACGGGCCTATCACAAGACGCTCCACAGTTTTCAGCGTTTCTATCGCCATCCCAACTTGCTCAAACCCGGCCCGGTGAAAATCACTGCGGTGGCGCCAGGGCAGGTCTTGGTTGCCGACATCACTTACCTGCCGGCAAAGAGCGGGCCACTCTACCTGAGCCTGGTGACGGATGCCTTCTCGCGTAAGATAGCGGGGCATCACGTGCACGCAGGGATGCATGCTGAGTTGGTTGTGATGGCGCAGAGCACTGAAGCAACGGCGTGGCAGCGGGGAGTTTATCTATCACTCGGACGGCAGGGTGCAGTATTGCTCAGGCTTGAATCAGACGCTGTATGAACGGTACGGAGTACAGTACTCGATGACTGATGGGTATGACTGTTATCAGAATGCGCTGGCAGAGCGGGTGAACGGGATACTGAAAGGAGAGTTGCTGTAGCAAAGCCCGTAGGACCTGGTGTAGACGAGGAAGATGGTGCATAAGGTGGTGGGTAGTTATAACCTAGAATGATCGCATTAGGCCTCGCAATGCAGAATCCCCGATGCGGTACATCGGGTTCTGAGTGCCAGAAGTTAACTGAAAACATGTAAACGGACTTCAGGATTTCAGGCCCGCTCTTCGGTCAGGGGGCTGACACTCAGCACGGGGGCAGCATCGATACCGTCGGCATTCATCATGGCGGAGATGCGTTGCAGGGAAGAGAGCAACAACCCCTGCTCCCAGTTCTCCAGCGCCTGAAAGCGTTGAATGAAACTCTCCTGCAAGGGGGTCGGAGCCTGGGCAAGCAGGGCGCGTCCCGCGTCAGTGAGCGTCGCATGCACCTTGCGTTTGTCGGTTTCGCTGCGAATGCGCTGCACCAGCTGGCGGCTCTCCAGCCGGTCCATGATGGTGGTGGCGGTGGCCTGGCTCATGTTGGTGTGATCCGCCAACTGGCGCATGGAGATCTGGCCAAGCTCGTCGATACCCTTGAGCAGCAGGAGCTGGGGCGAGGTCAGGCCGGCCTCCTTGATCAAGCGCTTGGAGTGCATGTCGATGGCACGGATGATCTGGCGCAGGGCGATCAGCACTTCATCATGTTTTTCCATGGGGTCTGGGTCATCGCAGGGCTGTGGAGAGGCGCGAAATTCTCCGCCTAATCCATAACAAGGTCAATATGGTTTTTGATGTAATGGTTTTAGCTCTAATGAATATTGTGTTAGGTTATCGGACAATTGCCCCATTCCAACCCGATATTTGAGGAGTGAAATCATGCATGACGACCTGGATATCAAGTCCCTGGTTGCCGACCTGCGTGTGGTCAGAGTTCGCTATGAATTGCCTGATACCGCGGCGTTTGTGCGTTATCAACCTGCTTATGACGAGGACCCCAACAACCTCAAGGTACACCACTACGATGGCGAGCTGCCGCTCTCTTGCAGCAACACAGGTTCTTTTAGTCTAAAGGAGTTGGTCAATGAGTTGCGCTATGCCTATGTGCTGGTTCACCTCTTCCCCGACGAGAGTGCCATGAACTTTTATCTGGCGGGTCTGGACAATGGACTGGCACAGCTGGAGTTCATCGGTGGCTCCTATGACTTCAACCGCCTTTGGATCACCAGCGGTGTCTCCAATCTGGGGGTGCCCATGGCTATCTTCCTTGGCAAACGCCACGCAGTGAACGGTCAGCCGTCGGTGACCCTGGTGGATCACCGTGAGCAGGTGGCAGGTCGTCTGGCCTATCGCGCCATCGGCGGTGCCGGCGATCACGTGGGTGAAGACTTTTTCAACAACGACTAAGGAGGCCCGATGCGAGCAACCAAAGGGCTTTTGAAAGGCTATGTCCCAATTACGTGTTGCATGGGGCGCCCCAGCGCCTCATGCAAGCAACGTGGTACATTCACTTCCCGCCCGTAGCGCTCCAACATCCTTCGCCAACCCAGATAATTTCTCAGATAGTGGGTCGCTACCCCATGGAACCGCTCCATCCACTCTTTCAACCGACGGTGATATCCGTTTACATGCAGGATATGGTACGCGCCAACCACACGCTCGCCTTGGCGATTGCGCACGACCTGATGGGTCACTCCCTGCGCTTTGCTGAAACTGGCATACACCCCGGCGCCGTCGCTACACAACACCGCATCTGACGAGACAAGGGGTGTCAAAACAGCTATCACCGTCTCGGCATTCATTTTCTCCAACTGAAAATCCGCATGGTGACCAGCCCGGTCCTGAACCACCATCACCGGGATGTAATCCGGCCCTGTGCCTCGGGTACGGCCTTTGCCCCCACGGTGGCGGGCCGGGCGGGGCAAACCACGTTGCCCTTTAAACGACTCCAAGAAGAAGGTCTCATCAACCTCGACGATACCCCCTTCCCGTGCCGCCTGGTGACTCGCCATGGCTTTCAGGAAGCGGTGACGCCACAAGAAGGCGGTATTTTTACAGACTCCGCAGCGGACGGCAGCCTGTCGGACGGTCAGACCGTCGATGAGGGCCTGGGCGTAGTCTTCCCAGCATTGTGCCTTGCGAAGTCGAGCCAGAGGCGTCTTGGTGAGAACGGAACTGGTGCGCAGACACTGCTTGCAGCGATAACGACGCAGCCCTCGACTCCAACCCCAGGGAGCCAACTGCGTAGCCTCGGCCTGACAGTGAGGGCAACATCGACAAGCGGGGAGTTGAGCGGCCAGCGAGGTGATTGGGTGAGGGGTAGTGAGTTCATGTTGCGCGAGGCGACGCTGGCGCATGGTGAGCTGTGGAAAGAGAGACAGTAGATGTTGAAAGGCTTGGGTATCCATGATGGAGGCCCTCAGGGTGATGACCTACTTCAAGGTTAGCCTTTCAACATGTAATTGGGACAGCGCCTTTTGAAAGGCCTCAATCCCACCATGGCCATGACGGCGCTCACTGTCGTGACCCTCTTCCTGCTGTTCGGCGTCTTTGATCCGGATACCGCAGGCACCTGGTTTACCGGGGCCAAGGACACCATCATTGCTGGCTTCAAGTGGTATTACATCCTGGTGGTCGCCCTGTTCCTGTTCTTCGCCGTCTACCTGATGTTCAGCCGCTTTGGCAGCATCCGGCTGGGCGACGACGACCAGGTACCGGAGTTTGGCTACTTTGCATGGTTCTCCATGCTGTTCAGCGCAGGCATGGGCATAGGCCTGGTGTTCTGGAGCATCGCCGAGCCCATGTATCACCTGCAGGGCAACCCCTTCATCACCGAAGGCATGACGCCGGAAGCGGCCCAGATCGCCATGCGCCTCACCTTCTTCCACTGGGGTCTGCACCCCTGGGCCATCTATGTGATCGTCGGCCTGTCGCTGGCCTTCTTCAGCTACCGGCGCAAGTTGCCGCTGGCCATCCGCTCCGTGCTCTATCCCATTCTTGGCGATCGCATCTACGGCTTCTGGGGCCATGCCGCCGACGTGCTGGCGGTGTTCGGTACCGTGTTCGGGGTGGCGACCTCCCTTGGGCTGGGCGTCTCCCAGATGAACACCGGCCTCAACCAGATCTTCGGCATGGGCGTGTCACAAGCGAACCAGCTCTGGCTCATCGGTGGCATCAGCCTGATTGCCACCCTGTCGGCCATCTCCGGTGTTGGGCGCGGGGTGAAGATCCTCTCCGAACTCAATATCTGGTTGAGCGTGTTCGTGCTGGGCCTCTTCCTGGTGCTGGGGCCGACCACCTACATACTCAACGCCTATGTGCAGAACATCGGTGATTACCTGCAGAACATCGTCAAGCTGAGCTTCTGGACCAATACCGAAGCCAACGGTACCTCGGCCTGGCAGTCTAGCTGGACCGCGTTCTACTGGGGCTGGTGGATTGCGTGGGCACCCTTTGTCGGCATGTTCATCGCCCGCATCTCCAAGGGCCGCACGATTCGTGAATTCGTGCTCGGTGTCCTGCTGGTGCCCTCCCTGCTCGGCATGCTCTGGCTCACCGTGTTCGGCGGGACTGCCATGAACCTGGAGCTGTTCGGTGGCGGCGGCGTGGTGGAAGCGGTCAATCAGGATGTCACCATGGCGCTCTACAAGACGGTGGAACTGCTGCACTGGGAGACCTTCGGCTGGATTGCCAAGGGGGTGCTGACCCTGCTTATCTGCACCTACTTCATCACCTCCAGCGATTCGGGCACGCTTGTGATTACGACGCTGCTCTCCATCGGCGATCAGGATCCCCCGGTGCTGCACCGCGCCATCTGGGGGCTGGGGCAGGGGCTGGTCGCGGCCATTCTGCTGGTCTCCGGCGGGCTTGCCGCCCTGCAGGCCGCCAGCATCATCGCCGCGCTGCCCTTCTCGGTCATCATGCTGGCCATGTGCTACTCCCTGATGCAGGGGCTCAAACAGGAGAGCCAGCACCAGTTCGAATACAGGCAGAAGCTCAAGCGCCATCCGGGGTCGGTCAATCTTAGCCTGATGGATCGCATCGGTCCGGGCTGATGACAGGTTCGGTCAAACGAAAGGGGAACCTCGCGGTTCCCCTTTTCATGCCTGTTCGGCGGTCGGTAGTTACAGCATCTGCTTGAGTCGATAGAGCAGGTCAAGGGCCTGTCGCGGGGTCAGCTCGTCCGGGCGTACTGCTGCCAGCTCCTCCACCACAGGATGGGGTTGCGGGGCGAGAGTGACCGGAGCCGGACGGCTTTCGCCGGCGGCCACCGGAGTGGCACTCTCCAGCTCATGCAGCTTGTGGCGGGCCTGGTGGATCACCGATTTCGGCACCCCGGCCAGCGCCGCTACCTGCAGGCCGTAGGATCGGCTGGCCGCACCTTCCTGCACCGCGTGCATGAAGGCGATGGTGTCGCCGTGCTCCACCGCATCCAGGTGGACGTTGGCCAGCCCGCTCATCAGCTCGGGCAGGCGGGTCAGCTCGAAGTAGTGGGTGGCGAACAGGGTGTAGGCGCCAATCTTGCTTGCCAGCTGCTCGGCGCAGGCCCAGGCCAGGGAGAGGCCGTCGTAGGTGCTGGTGCCGCGGCCAATCTCGTCCATCAGCACCAGACTGCGGGCGGTGGCGTTGTTGAGGATATTGGCGGTTTCGGTCATCTCCACCATAAAGGTGGAGCGGCCGGAGGCGAGATCATCCGACGCCCCGATGCGGGTGAAGATGCGGTCGATGGGGCCGATGCGGGCGCTGTCGGCGGGCACGAAGGCGCCGATATGGGCCAGCAGCACGATGAGCGCGGTCTGGCGCATGTAGGTGGACTTACCGCCCATGTTGGGGCCGGTGATGATCAGCATCCGCCGCTCCCGCTCCAGTCGTATCGGGTTGGCGATAAAGGGGTCGGTCATCACCTGCTCCACCACGGGATGGCGGCCCGCCTCGATGATGATCTGATCCTCGTCGATGAGGGTGGGGCAGCGATAGTCGAGGGTCTCTGCCCGCTCGGCCAGGTTGGCCAGCACGTCCAGCTCCGCCAGTGCGGCAGCAGACTCCTGCAGATCGCCGAGGTGGGGCAGCAGGGCGTCGAGCAGCTCTTCGTAGAGACGTTTTTCCAGCGCCAGCGCCTGGGCCTGGGCGGTGAGCACTTTGTCCTCGTACTTCTTCAGCTCATCGATGATGTAGCGCTCGTTGTTTTTCAGCGTCTGGCGGCGGATGTAGTGGGCCGGCACCAGGTGGCTGTTGGCACGGCTCACCTCGATGTAGAAGCCGTGCACCTTGTTGTAGCCCACCTTGAGGGTGTTGATGCCGGTGAGCGCCTTCTCCCGCTCCTCGATGCGGGCCAGGCTGGCGGTGGCGCCATTGGCCAGATCCCGCAGCTCGTCCAGCTCCTGATTGAACCCTTCACGGATGACGCCGCCATCGCGGATGAGCACCGGCGGCACCTCCATCACGGCACGCTCCAGCAGGTCGAACAGCTCGGGGAAGGTACTTGCCCGCTCGCGCAGCTGCTGCACCGCCTCGTGCTCGCTCTCCGCCAGCAGACGCTGCAACTCGGGCAGCTGAGCAAAAGCCTGCCGCAGCCGGGTCAGATCGCGCGGGCGGGCCGAGCGCAGGGCGAGGCGCGCCAGCACCCGCTCCACGTCGCCGACCTGGCGCAGCAGGCTCCCCAGCTCGTCATAGAGGTTCTGCTCGATGAGCTCCTTGATGGTGCTCTGGCGACCTTTGAGGATCACCCGATCGCGGATCGGCTGGTGGATCCAGCGCTTGAGCAGACGGCTGCCCATCGGCGTGGCGGTGCAATCGAGCACGGCGGAGAGGGTGTTGTCGTGACCGCCGGCCAGATTCTGGGTCAGCTCCAGATTGCGGCGGGTGGCGGCATCCATGATGACCGCATGATCGGGCTGCTCCAGGCGCACGCTGCGAATGTGGGGCAGGGCGGTGCGCTGGGTGTCTTTCACGTACTGCATCAGGCAGCCGGCGGCGCACAGGGCGGTCTCGCTCTGCTCAACCCCAAAGCCCACCAGATCCTGGGTGCCGAACTGTTGGCACAAGAGCTTGCGGGCAGTGCCCAGCTCGAACTCCCACTCCGGGCGGCAGCGCAGACCGCGGCGACCCTCGACATGGTGCAGGAAGGCGAACGATTCGGGGTAGAGCAGCTCCGCCGGATTGGTGCGTTGCAGCTCCGCCAGCAGGGTCTCTTCTTTCTCGAACTGGTTGATGAAGAAGCGTCCGGAGCCGATGTCCATGGTGCCGTAACCGAAGCGGCGGCCATCGTGGTAGACGGCGGCGATCAGGTTGTCCTGCCGCTCGCTGAGCAGCGCCTCGTCGGAGACGGTGCCCGGGGTGATGATGCGAATGACCTTGCGCTCCACCGGCCCCTTGCTGGTGGCGGGATCCCCCACCTGCTCGCAGATGGCGGCCGATTCGCCGAGCTGTACCAGCTTGGCGAGATACCCCTCGATGGCGTGATAGGGCACCCCGGCCATCGGGATGGGGCTGCCGGCCGACTGGCCGCGCTTGGTCAGGGAGATGTCGAGCAGCTGGGAGGCCTTGCGGGCGTCGTCGTAGAAGAGCTCGTAGAAGTCACCCATGCGATAAAACAGCAGGATCTCCGGGTTTTCGGCCTTGAGAGTCAGATACTGCTGCATCATGGGGGTGTGGGCGCTCAAGTTGGCGCCTGGCGCTTGGTATTGTGCTGTCATGTGCTATTCCAGAAGGTGCTCTTGCGGGCAAACGTCTGCCGTCATGGGTCTGAATCTGGGGGCCATTCTACATGCTCGAGGCAAGATGGTGAGGAGGAATCTCCGTCTTGGGGGCAAAGCTGGCGTCCCGTCGCGGATCTGTGCATCCGGCTGATGCTGGCCAGAGTGGCCTGGGATGGAGCCTGGCCAAGAAGAGGCACGGGGGAGGAGAAATAGCATCCCCGCACGGATGCGGGGATGGGAGAGCGGGGAGAGTGTCGCCCTCAGTACATGGCTTCGTCGCCGCTCAGCATCTCGTGCAGCTTGGCTTTCTGCTCGGGCGTCAGCACCCGGCTCACCTCGAAGAGGTAGTGGGCGCGATGGTAGCGGGCCTCGGCCTGTACGTCGCTGATGGTCTGCAACTGCTTTCTCGCCGCCACTTCATCCCACTTGCCGGACTTGATCATGTTGACGATGACATCCTGGCCGATTGCGTCGAGCTTGATAGAGCCCAGCTCCCTGGTGACCTGCTCGCGCAGCCCCTTGATCTGCTCCGCCTGGGCGCTGGAGAGGTTCAGCTCCTGGGTCAGGGTGGTCTCGCTCTGCAGCTCGGCGGTGCCCTCGGTGGCAAAGGCATGGGTGGCGATACACATTGCGAGGGCTGTCATGGCGACGTTGAACGGATGCATCATCCGGCTTTCTCCTTGGTCTGATGGGATGGAAACCGCATGCATGGCGGTGTTGGAACATGATAACGAGCAGCCATGTACTGGAGCTTAAGCGACGACAACTTGCTGACGCAGTGGCCCCGGGGTCGGTTGCCCGAGGGGCGGGGCAACTGCATAATGAGCGCCATATTTCGCCTGGAAAAGGCTGGAAGAGGAGGCGATGATGGGACTTGAAGCAGAGATCTCCCGCTTATCCCGGGAACTGGGCGAGGCACTGCTGGCCAGAGGCTGGCTGGCCGCCACGGCGGAATCCTGCACCGGCGGCGGGGTTGCCACTGCCATCACGGATACTGCCGGCAGTTCTGCCTGGTTCGATCGCGGTTTCGTGACCTACACCAACGAAGCCAAACAACAGATGCTCGGCGTCAGCATCGACAGCCTGTTGCGCCACGGCGCCGTCAGCGAACCCGTGGTGCTGGAGATGACCCGGGGCTGCCTGGCCCGCTCCGATGCGGGTATCTGCGTGGCCATCAGCGGTATCGCCGGGCCTGGTGGTGGCAGCGAGGAGAAACCGGTCGGCACTGTCTGGTTTGCCTGGGCAGATCGTACCGGTCGTCACCACTCCCTGCTTGCCCGTTTCGATGGGGATCGCCATCAGGTGCGCCAGCAGGCGGTCAGACAGGCCTTGTCCGGACTCCTGGCACTGCTCAAATAAATTGGGCTTGATACTGTATGCATAAACAGTATACTTAGCCCAACTTCACTTCTTACTCACGATTCCCAGCGGAGATTGGCATGGATCAGAACAAACAGAAGGCACTGGCGGCTGCGCTGGGCCAGATCGAAAAGCAGTTTGGCAAAGGCTCCATCATGCGTCTGGGCGACAGCAAGACCATGGATATCGAAGCCATCTCCACTGGCTCTCTCTCTCTGGACGTGGCGCTGGGGATCGGTGGTCTGCCGTGCGGTCGTATCGTCGAGATCTACGGTCCGGAATCGTCCGGTAAAACTACGCTGACCCTGCAGGTGATCGCCGAAGCCCAGAAGAAGGGCAAAACCTGTGCCTTCGTCGATGCGGAGCACGCACTGGATCCTATCTATGCCGCCAAGCTGGGCGTCAACGTCGACGACCTGCTCATCTCCCAGCCGGATACCGGTGAACAGGCACTGGAGATTTGCGACATGCTGGTGCGCTCCAATGCCGTCGACGTCATCATCGTCGACTCCGTGGCGGCCCTGACCCCGAAAGCGGAAATCGAAGGCGAAATGGGTGACTCCCACGTCGGCCTGCAGGCCCGACTGATGTCCCAGGCGCTGCGTAAATTGACCGCCAACATCAAGAACGCCAACTGCCTGTGCATCTTCATCAACCAGATCCGGATGAAGATTGGTGTCATGTTCGGCAGCCCGGAGACCACCACCGGTGGTAACGCTCTGAAGTTTTACGCCTCCGTGCGCCTGGACATCCGTCGTACCGGCGCCATCAAGGAAGGGGACGAGGTGGTCGGCAACGAAACCCGCGTCAAGGTAGTGAAGAACAAGGTGGCTCCTCCCTTCAAGCAGGCCGAATTCCAGATCTTCTATGGTGCCGGCATCTCCAAGGAGGGCGAGCTGGTGGATCTCGGCGTCAAGCACAAGCTGATCGACAAGGCGGGGGCCTGGTATAGCTACAACGGCGAGAAGATCGGCCAGGGCAAAGCCAACGTGATGAAGCTCTTCTCCGAAAACAAGGCACTGGCTGCCGAGGTGGAAGTGAAGCTGCGCGAGCTGCTGCTCTCCGGCGCCGCGCCGGTGGAGGAGAAGGCCACGGCTGCCGAATACGCCGAGTTTGAAGCCGAAAACGAACAAGAGTTCGAATAAGGAATGAGGAAAGGCCGGGTTGATACCCGGCCTTGTTGTTTATGGTGGATGAATCAGTGAACGAGCCGGGCGAGCCCGTCGAATTGACCTTTGAAGAGCTGGTCGTCGCCGCCCGCGCCTTTGCCATGCGTAGTCTTGCCCGCCGCGAAAGTGCGGAGTCCGAGCTGGCCAGACGCCTGCGTCAGAAGGGATTCGAGGAGGAGGTGGTCGCCGTTGTACTCGAGCATTGCCGTGGCTATGGCTGGGTCAATGACGATCGTTACGGTGCCATGGCGGTGCGGGCCGGTGCGGCCAAAGGCCATGGTCCGCTCAGGATCCGCTTCGACCTGCGCCGCAAGGGGCTGGATGACACCCAGATCGAGGCTGCCCTGGATCAACCCGAGCTTGATTGGTTCGAACTGGCGCTTGCGTTGTTGTCGCGTCGGGCAAAGGCGACCGACCTTGCCGACTTCAAACTGCGCATGAAGTGGCTCAAATATCTGATGGGGCGTGGTTTTACCCAGGAACAAGCCCGTTACGCCCTCTCAGCCATGCAAGGTGAGCAATAGTGGCGCGCCGAGGTTGAACACCTATAGCAACTGGCGTGCGGTACGGCTGGTGGGGAATATCAGCCCTTCGCCGGGTCTGTCGATGGCGGCCCTGTGGTCGAGCGAGGCATCCTGAAGCCCCCCTGTTGTGACGTCCTTGCGGGTGCTGCTGCTAAACGCTGGCCCCTTGGGGGCTATTTCACCCGCCAAGGGTTCCCACGTTTTACTTTACCCTGCAGAAAACTTACATTAATGCGGTTAAAAGTCCGTATTCGAATCAAGCAGGATTTTCCATGTACATGTCCACGTCAGAGATTCGCGCTGCGTTTCTCGAGTATTTCCGCACCCAGGGACACCAGGTTGTCTCTTCCAGCTCGCTGGTACCGCACAACGATCCGACCCTGCTGTTCACCAACGCAGGGATGAACCAGTTCAAGGACGTGTTCCTTGGCGCCGACAAGCGTGCCTATCACCGTGCCACCACGGCCCAGCGTTGCGTGCGGGCTGGCGGCAAGCACAATGACCTGGAAAACGTCGGCTATACCGCCCGTCACCACACCTTCTTCGAGATGCTGGGCAACTTCAGCTTCGGTGACTACTTCAAACAGGACGCCATCCGGTTTGCATGGGAATTCCTGACCGGTACCCTCAAGCTGCCCAAAGAGCGCCTGCTGGTGACCGTCTACGCGACTGACGACGAAGCCTTCGACATCTGGGAAAAAGAGGTCGGCGTGCCGGCCGATCGCATCGTGCGCATCGGTGACAACAAGGGTGCTCCTTATGCATCCGACAACTTCTGGGCCATGGGTGATACCGGCCCATGTGGTCCCTGCACCGAGATCTTCTACGACCACGGCGATCACATCTGGGGTGGCCCTCCCGGTTCACCGGACGAGGATGGCGACCGCTTCATCGAGATCTGGAACGTGGTCTTCATGCAGTTCAACCGTCAGGCTGACGGCACCATGGAGCCGCTGCCCCGTCCGTCCGTGGATACCGGCATGGGTCTGGAGCGTATCTCCGCCATCATGCAGGGAGTGCACTCCAACTATGAGATCGACATCTTCCAGGCGTTGATCAAGAAGGCGGCCGAGATCGTCGGCACCACGGATCTGAGCAACCAGTCCTTGCGCGTCATCGCGGACCACATCCGTTCCTGCGCCTTCCTGGTGGCTGACGGTGTCATGCCCTCCAATGAAGGTCGCGGCTACGTGCTGCGCCGCATCATCCGCCGCGCCGTGCGTCACGGCCGCAAGCTGGGTGCTACCGACGTCTTCTTCTACAAGCTGGCTGCCGAGCTGGCCGTGCAGATGAAGGATGTGGCGGCGGAACTGATCGCCCAGCTGCCGCTGGTCGAGCGAGTGTTGCGCATCGAGGAGGAGCAGTTCGTCCGCACGCTGGACAGAGGTCTGCTGCTGTTGGAAGACGCCCTGGCCAACCTCGGTGATGCCAAGGTGATCCCGGGTGAAGTGGTGTTCAAGCTCTATGACACTTACGGCTTCCCGGCCGACCTGACCGCCGATGTGGTGCGCGAGCGCGAGATCGGCATCGACGAAGAGGGCTTCAAGGCCGAGATGGAGAAGCAACGCGCCCGCGCGAAAGAGGCTTCCAGTTTCGGCGTGAACTACAACGACGTGCTGAAGCTCGATTTCGAGACCCCCTTTACCGGTTACAAACAGCTGAGCCAGAACACCCAGGTGGTCGGTATCTACAAGGATGGTGTCGAGGTCAATGGCCTCATCGCTGGTGAAGAGGCCGTGATCGTGCTGGCGGAGACCCCCTTCTATGCGGAGTCCGGCGGTCAGGTGGGTGACAGCGGCATCCTCAAGGTGGATGACGGCATCTTCGCCGTCACCGACACCCAGAAAGCGGGCAAGGCGATCATCCACAAGGGCTATCTGGAACTGGGTACCCTGGAGAAGGGAGCCGAGGTCGAGGCCGTGGTCGATGGCGACCGTCGTCAGGCCATCGCCCTTAACCACTCCGTGACTCACCTGCTGCACGCGGCCTTGCGCCAGGCGCTGGGTGAGCACGTGACCCAGAAAGGATCCCTGGTGGGCGCCGAGCGCATGCGCTTCGACTTCTCCCACTTCGAAGGGCTGACTATGGCGACTATTCGCCGGATCGAGGAGCTCGTCAACGCCCAGATCCGTGCCAACCACGAGGTGGCCACCCAGCTGATGGGGCTGGAAGAGGCCAAGTCAGCCGGTGCCATGGCGCTGTTTGGCGAGAAATATGAAGACGATGTGCGTGTGGTACGCATGGGCGACTACTCCACCGAGCTGTGCGGCGGTACTCACGCCAAGCGCACCGGTGACATCGGCTTCTTCAAGATCATTGCCGAGAGCGGCATCGCGGCTGGCGTGCGTCGTATCGAAGCGGTCACCGGCAAGAGCGCCATCGATCTGATGCACCAGCTGGGTGAACAGATCGAAGAGGCCGCCGCGCTGGTGAAGGGCGATCAGTTCTCCATCGCCGACAAGGTTCGCCAGGTACTGGACAAGGCCAAGATGATGGAGCGCGAGCTGGAACAGCTCAAGGCCAAGCTGGCGGCGCAGGCGGGTAACGACCTGCTGAGTCAGGTCATCGACATCAATGGCCAGAAGGTGCTGGTTGCCGCCCTGGAAGGGGTCGACCCCAAATCCCTGCGCGGCATGCTGGACGAGCTGAAGAACCAGATGAAATCCGGTGTCGTGCTGCTGGCAACCAGCAGTGATGGCAAGGTCAACCTGATCGCGGGCGTGACCAATGACCTGACCGGCAAGGTCAAAGCTGGTGAGCTGGTCAATCTGGTGGCCCAGCAGGTGGGTGGCAAGGGCGGTGGTCGTCCCGACATGGCACAGGCGGGTGGTACCCAGCCTGAGGCGGTGCCGGCGGCGCTGCAATCCGTTCACTCCTGGCTGGAAGAGCGCCTGTAAGCGGGCGAGGTGATCTGTGGCACTCTATGTACAGAAGTACGGTGGCACCTCGGTCGGCACTCTGGAGCGGATCGAGGCAGTTGCTGAGCGGGTTCAACTGACCCGTGCCCAGGGACATGACGTGGTGGTGGTGGTCTCCGCCATGTCGGGCGAAACCAACCGGTTGCTGGGCATGGCCCAGCAGCTGGACCAGGATGCCAACCGGCGCGAGATGGATGTGCTGATCTCCACCGGTGAGCAGGTCACTATTGCACTGCTGGCGATTGCGCTCAACAAGCGCGGTTGCCCCGCAGTCTCGATGACCGGTGATCAGGTCCGCATCCACACCGACTCCGCCTATGGCAAGGCGCGCATCACCCGTATCGACACCGAGCAGGTGGAAGCCGCACTCGGTGCCGGCAAGGTGGTGGTGATTGCCGGTTTCCAGGGGCGCGATGAGCACAATGCCATCACTACCCTGGGCCGAGGGGGTTCGGATACCACCGCCGTGGCCGTGGCTGCGGCCATCAAGGCCGATGAGTGCCAGATCTTTACCGATGTGGACGGGGTGTATACCACGGATCCGCGCATCGAGCCCAAGGCGCGTCGCCTCGATACCATCACCTTCGAGGAGATGCTCGAGATGGCGAGTCTCGGTGCCAAGGTGTTGCAGATCCGTTCGGTCGAGTTCGCGGGCAAGTACCGCGTGCCGCTAAGGGTGCTGTCGAGTTTCGTCGACGGAGAGGGAACCTTAATCACATATGGAGGTGAGAGGATGGAAGCCCCCCTGGTATCCGGCATTGCGTTCAATCGCAACGAGGCCAGCCTGACCATTCTGGGTGTGCCGGACAGGCCGACCGTGGCCGCGCAGATCCTGAATCCGATCAGCGACGCCAACATAGATGTCGACATGATAGTGCAGAACACCATGGGGGATGGTACCGCCGACTTCACCTTCACGGTGAATCGCGATGATTATCGCCGGGCCCGCGCCTTGCTGGAGGAGACCGCCAGCGAGCTGGGGGCCGCCTGCGTGCAGGGCAACGGAGAGATCGCCAAGGTCTCCATCGTCGGGGTCGGCATGTGGAATCATCCTGGTGTAGCGCGCACCATGTTCAAGGTATTGGGTGAGGAAGGGATCAACATGCAGCTGATCTCCACCTCTGAAATCAAGATATCCGTGGTGATTGACGAGAAGTACCTGGAGCTGGCCGTGCGTTCGTTGCACTCGGCGTTCGGGTTGGATCAAGAGCCTCATGAGCAGCCCTTGGGAAACAATCCCTGATTGATTTAGTTTCAACCATTTACCATATCGGTATCTTTGTAAGATAATGGCGCATATCGATATAAATACAAAACAGGATACAGGAGCAAGCGAATGCTTATTTTGACTCGTCGTGTAGGGGAAACCCTGATGATTGGTGACGAAGTAACCGTTACCGTACTGGGCGTAAAAGGGAACCAGGTTCGTATCGGTGTGAATGCACCGAAAGAGGTTTCCGTACACCGCGAAGAGATCTACATGCGGATACAGGCCGAGAAAGTCCCGGGCCAACCGAATTTCTAAGCCATTTCATGGCTGCCTGAAGGCGACATCCCGGATGTCGCCTTTTGTTTTTCAGGGGCCTGCAAATCGGCCTGCAGAGCGCGTAACTACTGGGTAAGTGTCGATATTGCTTGAATATTCCACTCTTTGGCCAAATGCTGAGCGAACGCTCTGTTTTCTCCAAAAAAGTGTTTGACTAAAAATCCCTGTGAAGTATTATCAGCCCCGCAAACGGAGAGGTGGCCGAGAGGCTGAAGGCGCTCCCCTGCTAAGGGAGTATGCGGCTTATACCCGCATCGGGGGTTCGAATCCCCCCTTCTCCGCCATTTTGCGCCCGTAGCTCAGCTGGATAGAGTACCTGGCTACGAACCAGGTGGTCAGAGGTTCGAATCCTCTCGGGCGCACCAT
>NZ_JAPDBZ010000016.1:0-3928 GCF_027705505.1 Aeromonas sp. QDB56 | reverse complement strand
TAGCGCCCGTAGCTCAGCTGGATAGAGTACCTGGCTACGAACCAGGTGGTCAGAGGTTCGAATCCTCTCGGGCGCACCATATTTCAAGCAGTGCAACAATTTATGAGCGCCCGTAGCTCAGCTGGATAGAGTACCTGGCTACGAACCAGGTGGTCAGAGGTTCGAATCCTCTCGGGCGCACCATACAGACAGCCTCGACGTCAGTCGGGGCTGTTTTTTTATGGGCGATTTCCTCCTCCCCATCATGGGGTTGTCTCTCTCGTATCCTTCTCCCTGACGCCTCCACGGGGGACGGTTCCCCCTTGCTGCACGTGCCCCCGGGTGACCACTCTCGACGTATCTTGCCTGGCAGGCTGCTGACGCAGCCCGTGGCCGTGCCTGTGGCGACCTGGGGGCCCGAACCATGCGCATCTATGCTGTACGGGGCTGGCGCCCTCTGGCGGCCTGCTGAGGCATTTGGCAGGCAATAAAAAAGGATGCAGCGGCATCCTTTCATGTCTTCGTGGAGAGAATCAGCTTTTCAGCCACTTGCGGATGCGGTTGGCATCCCCGATAGGGGTGCGTTTGCCCACCGAGTTGAGCAGTACGATGGCGAGCTCCTGACGATCCGGTTTGGCACGCATCAGCAGGCAGCGGCCCGCTTCGTCGGTATAGCCTGTCTTGGAGAGGCGTACATCCCAGTCCGGGTTCTTCACCAGCGGGTTGGTATTGTTGAACATCAGGCTGTAGGCCGGCTTGCGAAAGCGCATCTCCCTGCTGGTGTCCTGGGTGAATTCACGGATCAGCGGCTGTCGATAGGCCGCAGAGAGGAGCTTGGCCAGATCCTGGGCGGTGGAGACGTTGCGGGTGGAGAGACCGGTGGAGTCATAGTAGCGGGTGTTGCGCATGCCGAGCTGTCTGGCCTTGTTGTTCATGGCGCGGATGAAGGCCTGGCGACCCCCCGGGTAGTGGCGGGCAAGCGCCGAGGCCATGCGGTTCTCGGAGGACATCAGCGCCAGATGCAGGGCGTCGCGGCGGCTGACCTGGGTGCCCATGCGCACCCGTGAATAGGTGTGCTTGATGTTGTCCCTGTCGTTCTGATCGATGGTCAGGGTCTGATTGAGGTTCTGGCGGGCATCCAGCACCACCAGCGCCGTCATCAGCTTGGTGAGGGAGGCGATGGGGCGCACCCGGGTGGGGTTTTTCTGATACAGGGTCTTGCCGGTGTTGACGTCCATCACCAGGGCACTGCCCGATTTGAGCTGCAGCTTGGCCGGGTTGGGGGTCGCCAGGGCTGTCTGCGAACCCAGCAGTCCCATCAATCCACCTACCAGCGCGATTGCGCGAATCCAACACCCCATACAACCAACTCCATCCACAGCGAAAAAAGGCGCTAGATTCACTCATTTTTGTCCCTGCTTTACAAGAGCGAGCAGGGGGAATTCGCCACTATTTTCCATAAAAAAGGGCCGCCTGTGGGCGCAATGCTGTTCAGATAAGCACATTTTTGACTAATTATTCATAAATGCGACTTGAGTTGGGGGAGCAAGGTTGTTTCCAGTCGATGTTCCTTCAGCCTTTATCCAGCGTGGCTTGCAATAGAAAGAGGGAGGCATCATGCCTCCCTCATTTTTTAGCCCTGATACTACGTGGACTGGAACTCAAATTCTCTTAAGTGAACAGCATTGCGCCTGTGGGCGACCCTGTGGTTTGTCTCACTCTCTGGAGACGCCGGGCTTGCGTCTGCTCCACCAGCGCCAGACCAGAGCGATGAGGCCGCCCACCAGCAGCACGACCGGCAGGTAGAGAATGACGCTGAGAAACTGGGACTCATACTGCGCGGCCAGCTTGGTGTGGCTCAGGTAGTAACCCAGCCCGACCAGGGGGCAGATCCACATGATGGAGCTGATCAGGTTGACCACCAGGAAGCGCCCCTGGGGGATCTCGTTGGCGCCGACGATATAGGGGTAGGCGGTACGCACGAAGGCGATGTAGCGGGCGGTGATCAGGGTGATGATGCCGTACTTGTTGAGCAGGTAGTGCACCTTTTCCTTGTGCTTGTCATCGAGATGGGACATCAGCCTGTGATACATCCGGGTGTGGCCGAGGAAACGCCCCTGCATGTAGCCAAGCCAGGTACCGACGAAGGTCGCCATGATCAGCAGCGGGACCACCGCCATCGGCAACACCCCCTGATAGATCAGCACGCCGGTCAGGATCAGCAGGGTATCCCCTGGCAGGAAGGCGGTGGGGATAAAGCCATTCTCGAGCACCAGGAAGGTCAGCAGGACGACATAGACCATGAAGACCATCTTGGGATCAGAGAGTGTCGCCAGATCCTGATGCATAAAGGCGTGAGCCAGGTGGTAAAACTGCTCCATACATGCAAACTCCGCAGGTTAGCTGGGTTGGTCGGTCAAGGGCATGGCAAGTACCTTGTCGATGCGCAGGCCGTCCATATCCACGATTTCCAGTTGCCACTGTTCCAGGGTGACCAGGTCTCCGGTCTGGGGAAGGCGGCCAAGGAGCAGCATGATAAGCCCTCCAAGGGTGTGATAGTGATGTTTTTCTTCTTCCGGCAGACGAACCAGCTCCAGACAGTCCTTCAATTCTGGCAGTGGAATGAGGCCGTCGAGCAGCCAGCTGCCGTCGGCGCGCTGGAAGGCCCAGTTGTCCTCCCCATCTTCCTGCTGGAAGTCGCCGGCCAAGGTTTCCAGCAGATCCTGCTGGGTGACCAGCCCCTGCAGCTCGCCATATTCGTCCACCACCAGCACCATGTGCTCGGAGTGGGTACGGAAGTGGTTGAGCAGCTCCAGGCCATTGAGGGTCTCCGGCAGCAGGCTGCCGTCCTGGGTCAGCGCCGCCAGATCGATGGGCTCTCCCTTGATGTAGGCGTGCAGCACCTTGCTGACGTTGAGGATGCCGACGAGATCCGACAGGCTGCCGTCACAGACAGGGAAGAAGCTGTGGCGATACTCCACCAGACGTTGGAGGTTCACTTCCAGCGGCAGTGACAGGTCCAGATAGCGGATGTCGCTGCGCGGCACCATCAGGGAGGCCAGGCTGCGTTCGTCGAGGCGGAACACGTTGCGCAACATAGTGTGCTCATGGTCCTCGATCACCCCCGCTTCGGAGCCCTCCACCAGCATGGCGTGGATCTCCTCCTGAGTGACGTTGTTGCTGCTGTGCTGATCGACCCGCAGCAGCCGCAGGCTGGCGTTGGTGGAGGCGGAGAGCAACCAGACGAAGGGACGGGTCAGGGTCGCCAGCCAGAGCATGGGGCGGGCTACCAGACAGGCGATGCGCTCGGCGCTGAGCTGTCCGAGGCGTTTGGGCACGAGCTCCCCTACCACGATGGAGAGATAGGTGACCAGCACGACCACGATGACGGTGGCGAGCAGGCTGCTGCTCTTGGGGGAGAGCCCCCACTCCTGCAGCCAGAGGGCGAAGGGCTGGGCCAGCAGGGACTCGCCATAGATACCGTTGAGCAGACCGATGCTGGTGATGCCGATCTGCACGGCGGAGAGGAAATGGGTCGGATCTTCCCCGAGCTTGAGGGCGATGGCGGCGGAGCGGCTCCCTTCGCTCGCCATTTTGGCGAGACGTGCCTTGCGTGCCGTCACGATGGCGATTTCCGACATGGCGAAGACGCCATTGAGCAAAATCAATCCAAACAGGATCAATATTTCCATACTGCAGCAGCACTCCCGATAGAAAAGACCGCTGGCAGTGTAATGAATTTGCGGGCTCTGCGCTTGTGAAAGGAGGTGATTTGGCTCGTGAATTTTTGAATATCGCCCCGGCGGGAGGGATAAAACCGCGGGGCAGGAGAGGGAGAGCTGAACCCCTGACATGAAAAAGCCCCCGATAAACGGCAATGCTGTTCACTTAAGAGAATTTGAGTTCCAGTCCACGTAGTATCAGGGCTAAAAATGAGGGAGGCATGATG
>NZ_JAPDBZ010000015.1:0-47354 GCF_027705505.1 Aeromonas sp. QDB56 | reverse complement strand
AACGAGGATGCATCAAGGATAGCGATGGAGGATGCAGTCGAGAATATGGCGCTATTTAGACGGTTTGTTCTGAACATAGTAAAACAGAGTGATTGCGGCGCACCGAGCCAGAGAAACAAGCTAAAAAAAGCAAGCTGGGATGACAATTATCGGGCACAACTATTCTTTGGTTAAATAACCAACAAAGTATGCTCCCGCCCTGGTTCATCCCTGGCGGTCACCATCCTGGCTTTTTGCATCTATTGCTCATCGCATGCTCCGAGCCGACATCCTGTCAAACCGAAGACGGGTCTTGCACCCTCTCTCCGGCCAATCCTGATTGCCTACTGTAACTTCTTCGCCGGATGACTCAATCAACCAAAGCACATTTCGAACTGGTACAAAGTGATGTTCTATTTCTTAATTCATTGAAAAATAAAACATAAAAAAATATACGTGAGCAATCTTTCAGACACGACCAGCCCCGTATATAGAAGATCTCTTACAGCAAAGCAGGCTGTTTACGGGCGATCGCTACAACCTCAAAAAAGAACAGGGAACACAATGGTTCCCTGTTCTTTTCAACAAGATAACTAACAGGCTATATCAGTGAAGCCCCGCCACATACTTGGAGAGCGCCTCGATGTCCTGATCCGTCAGCTTCTTGGCCACATCCCGCATCATGCCATTGGGATCGTTGTCGCGGGCCGCCGAACGAAAAGCGGTGAGCTGGGCCTTGATATAGGCGGGATGCTGCCCTGACAGGCTGGGATACTTCGCTTGCTCGACGCCGGAACCCCGTGGGCCATGACAGGCGGTACAGGCGGCCAGGCCTCGCTCCATGTCTCCCCCCATATAAAGCGCCTTGCCTGCGGCAACCACATCATCGGGCACGGCAACCGGCGTCACCTTCTGGCTGGAGAAATAGGCGGCAAGATCGTCCATATCCTGCTCGGACAACGGCAACGCCATGGGTCCCATGACGGGCGCAACCCGACCAGTTTGGCCAGAAGCTGCAGCCTTCAGTTCAACTAATTGTTTTTTGATATATGATGCGTGCTGACCAGCAATCTTGGGATACATGTCGACTGGGCTGTTGCCGTCCGGTCCATGACAGGCCGCACAGACGGCAGCCTTGGTTTGTCCCGCAGCGGCATCGCCCTTGGCTTGTGCCATCCCAGTTACGCCAACCATCAGAGCAAGTGTAATGACTAGGTTCTTCATGGCGTTCCAACTTTCTCGTTATTAGGCTTCCAGATCCCATGCCGCTGAAGGCATGTTAAAATAAACGCGTTCAAGCGACGCCATTTTACACTATTTCACAAAAAAGTAACTCTATAACCCTCTATCTCTATGGGGAATTTACGTTGGATACACAAACTCTGAATTTCAATAAGGTGCATTTTGTGACCAGCGCACCCGACATCCGCCACCTGCCAAATGATGGGGGTGTCGAGATTGCGTTTGCCGGTCGTTCCAACGCTGGCAAATCGTCTGCATTGAATACCTTGACCAAACACAAGAACCTGGCGCGTACCAGTAAGACCCCTGGCCGTACTCAGCTGATCAACCTGTTTGAGCTGGAGCCGGGCAAACGCCTGGTTGACTTGCCTGGCTATGGATATGCCCAGGTTCCGCTGGAAATGAAGCTCAAGTGGCAAAAGTCACTGGCTGAATACCTGCAGCGACGGGAGTCCCTGAAAGGGCTGGTGATCCTGATGGACATCCGCCATCCGCTCAAGGAAACCGACATGAACATGCTGGAATGGAGTTCACACCGTAAACTGCCGGTGATGCTGTTACTGACCAAGGCGGACAAGTTAAGCCCGGGGCCCCGCAACAACCAGGTGATCAAGGTTCGTCAGGCGGTGGCAGAACTGGGCCCGCAGATCCAGGTTGAAGCATTCTCTTCTCTGACCAATATCGGCGTCGAGAAGCTGGCCCAGACCCTAAGCGGCTGGTATCTATCCGAAGCAGACAACGCCCAGGCAGACGACGAAGATCATCAGAACGAGGAGTAAACGACTCCTCTCCCTGGCTGCAATTGGCGGAGTTGGACCTCCGCTGATTGAAAGGCTTTCATGATCCCCCCATCTCCGAGCCCTTCCTCCCCGCCTTCGCCATCTCTGAAGAATAACCTCAAAAAATATATTTAAATCATACTGATAGCCTATTTCGACGCGAAAAGAATTAACTAATCATCAACATGATACCGTTTTCATGGATATCGAGTAAAAAATCAAAATTGAAGGCTGTAACAAACGAAACTGAAATTTAATTACACGATGAGCCAATATAGGGATAAAAATGAGGCCGGTCTTGCCATTGCAAACCGGCCTGAAGAAAAGAGTTCAAAAATTTGGGAAAAAGCGAGTTCTCGAGAACAAAGACGATTGGTTTTCCTCAAGAAACGCCTTCATTCTAACAAAGAACGGCAACAATTAAAGCATTTACTCTAAATGTTACTCATAAAAAAACGCCCCGACGATGACTCATCGGGGCTGCTATTCAGCCACATTCAATTACGTGAAATAAAAGGTCTGAAAGATAGAACATCTTACCTCTGTACCCTACGCCGACAACTGTACAGCAAAGCAGCAGAAAGTGAAAGTAATTTATGTAATTTAGTTTCAAAGATAGGGAAGAAAAAAAATATTCATAATTTTCATGCAGATAAAAAAATCCCCAGTACGAATACCGGGGAGTTATAAAGGTGACTAGCTAGCACTTCCTCAACTATCCAGTTAGTCAGCAGTCCGTTACAGAAGTTCCGCTGCTTTGAGAAAAAACTCAAAAAAATTCTGCGAGTGACGGCAAAGTAAAAGTAACTTATTGTTATGCAATGGTTTTATAAAAATGGCACCTGTTCTGCCACACACCCACCGCAGAACGACCGTTTCACATCACACGTGCCGTGCCGCATCACGAGGGAGCCCTTATCCAGAGATGCAGAATCTCTACATCAGACCTGCCGACAGCCCAATAGAACGCGCAAGCTGGTTCACACGACGCCCAGATTGCGCTGTAACTCTCTCAATACCTGCTTGGTGCCGGGCCGGATCCCTCGCCATACGGTAAAGGCCTCAGCAGCCTGCTCGACCAGCATGCCCAATCCATCCATGGTATGGCGCGCGCCATGTTGTTTGGCCCAGCCGATGAAGGCTGTGTCCGTTGCGCCATACATCATGTCGTAGATCGCGATGTCCGGGTGGATGAGGGTTGGCGCCAAAGGTGGCAACTCTCCTTGCAGACTCGCTGAGGTGGAATTGATGATGAGATCGAACGGCCCCACCAGCTGTTCATAGGATTGAGCAGTGATGCTGCCCAGATCCCTGAACTCCACAGCCAGCTGTTCCGCCTTGGCATGGGTACGGTTGACCACGACGATCTCGCCCGGCGCTTCCGCCAGCAGGGGGGCCAGGGCACCACGAGCTGCGCCACCGGCCCCCAGAAGCAGGATCCTGCTACCGGCAAGGTTCACTCCGTGAGCCTTGAGATCGGCGACCAGCCCGGCGCCGTCGGTATTGTCACCCAGCAGCACACCATCATCAGTCAGTTTGATGGTGTTGACCGCTCCCGCCCGCTTGGCCCTGGGGCTCAGCCGCTCCACCAGCACGAAGGCTTGCTCCTTGAAAGGCACGGTCACGTTGCACCCCTTCCCTCCTTCGGCGAAGAAGTGGTTCAGAGCGCTGGCAAACTCATCGACAGCAGGTTCTGCCAGACCATACTCCAGCTCTTGCTGGGTCTGCCTGGCAAAAAGGGTATGAATGAAGGGAGATTTGCTGTGGCGCACGGGGTGGCCAAAAACCAGATAACGATCCATCAAGGCGTTCCTTTTGAGAGCAATATCCCGATTTAACGGGTTTTCTCATGAAGGAACAAGCCGAATATCGGCAATGAGAAGAGGCCATCATGGCCCCTCTGGTCACAACCACTCGCGCGGTTTGAGGTAGTCGCTATAGAGCAATGCCTCCGGGCTGCCAGCCTCCGGCTGCCAGTCGTACTCCCAGCGCGCCAGCGGCGGCATCGACATCAGGATGGATTCGGTGCGCCCCCCCGTCTGCAGTCCGAACAGGGTCCCGCGGTCGTAGACCAGATTGAACTCCACGTAGCGGCCACGGCGATAAAGCTGGAACGCCCGTTCCCGCTCCCCATAAGCAAGCTCCTTGCGTCGCTCGACAATCGGCAAGTAGGCCGCCAGGTAACCCTCACCCACTGCACGCATGAAGGCAAAGCAGTCGGCAAAGGGCCAGCGGTTCAGGTCATCGAAGAAAAGACCACCCACCCCGCGCGTCTCGCCCCGATGCTTGAGGAAGAAGTAACGATCGCACCAGGATTTGAACTCGGGATAAATGTCGGTGCCGAACGGCTGACAGAGCTCATGGGAGACCTGGTGCCAATGCCTCACGTCCTCTTCGAACGGATAGAAGGGCGTCAGGTCGAAGCCGCCACCAAACCACCAGATCGGCTCCTCCCCCTCTTTCTCGGCGATGAAGAACCGCACATTCGCATGGCTGGTCGGTACATAGGGATTATACGGGTGGATCACCAGCGACACCCCCATGGCCTCAAACCTGCGGCCAGCCAGTTCGGGACGATGTGCGGTCGCGGATGCCGGCATGGCATCGCCATAGACATGGGAGAAGTTGACCCCACCTTGCTCGATCACCGCCCCCTGGCGCAGCACCCGTGTTCTACCGCCACCACCACCTTCGCGACTCCAGGCATCTTCCACAAAGCGCCCGCATCCATCGGCCTGCTCCAGGCCACGGCAGATATCATCCTGCAATTGCAGCAGGAAGGCTTTTACCTGGGCCACATCCGGTTTGCTCATTTTATCTCCTGTCAGACAGGCATCATGCATGCACTGCCTGCACTTCTCGTATTGTCATGACCTCATCGCACAACCTGCATGAAACAGGGCCGTGCCCAACTCAGGATGGGCGAATAATGGCCCCGGTGCGGGCGTCCTTGATTTCGGACGGGTTAGCTTGCCCCCCGACTTCGCCGGGCAGAATGTAAGCCAGCTGGCTTGCCAGCAGATCGCCAATATCAGCCACCCGACGAGCGGGTTCATCACCGGTTAGATTGGCACTGGTGGACACCAGCGGTTTGCCAAATGCCCGGCAAAGCCCTTGCACCTGGGGATGGCCTGTGACCCGCACCGCCAGGGTCTCGAACTGACCGGTCAACCAGGACGGCGTCGTCGCGCGAGCGGGCATGATCCAGGTGAAGGGACCAGGCCAGCTCGCCTGCACGCGAGCAAGCTGCTCATCGCTGAGCTGGCTCAGGTCGATGTAGTCCTGCAATTGCGCCAGATCTGCCGCGATCAGGATCAATCCCTTCTCCACCGGCCGCTGCTTGATGGCCAGCAGCCGCTGCACGGCGGCTTCGGAATCAGGATCACACCCCAGACCAAACACGGCTTCGGTGGCATAGGCGATAACCCCTTCTCCTTGAAGGGCGGCAACCGCTTGTTCAAATTCATTTGGCATAAGCACATGCGACAGCCACGCTGCCGCCTCTCATCACTGGATTGTATGTTGAACCGACATGACGGCATCGGGGCCATCACTGCTGCGATATGGGCTATATCCCTGCTCCTCTTCAGTCATGCATTTCGGTTCAGACGCTTGAGTGCATCAGTGAACCGAGCAACCGCAGGGAGCTTGAGATGGCGATCAGGTCAGGATCAGGGCAAGTTGGGCGATGTGCATCGGCTCACAACCTCACGCTGACCAGCAATCCGCCTGCCTGATCATGGGCGGCGAGATTATACCCGCTCAATCTGGTGGGAGCATTTCTTTTGCGGGCAGACCCAGCGCAGGTTTCCCCGCACCTTCTTCTCGATCATGATGCCCCAGCCACACTCGGGACAGGGCATGGGAACCGGCTTGTCATTCACCACATACTTGCAGTGAGGATAGGCGTCACACGAGTAGAACTGTTTGCCATAACGGGACGTGCGGCTCACCAGATGACCTTTGCCACACTCCGGGCAGAGGATTTGGGTATCGTCACTCTCCTGAAGGGATTCGATATGCTGACAGGCCGGGTACTGGGTACATCCCACAAACAGACCGTAACGACCCTTCTTGATGGCCAGTGGATGGTCACAATCCGGACAGGACGACCCCTCGAGCACTTTCTCTATGTCGCGGCCAGAGGGCGTGAGGGAGCGAATGTAATCGCAAGCGGGATAGGCTGAACAACCAAGGAAGGGACCGTGCTTGCCCTGGCGGATCACCAGTTCAGCACCACACTGCGGGCACGGCTCGCGCTCGAAGGCATGTTCGTGGGCAGAGAAGAGGTGGTGATCGATCTTTGACATGGGCCGCGCCTTGAAATCCAGATGGCCTGAATTCTACCAGCGCGGCACCGGGCTGTCAGTGGATGACGCCGTCCGACTCGTCAAACACCAGCTCTTCCATCTGCTGGTAGGCGTTTTCGCTGCCTGGCACATTGAACAGCACCATCATGACGACCCACTTCAGATCGTCCAGCTCGATGTCCGGCTTGTCCAGCTCGAGCAACCGTTCGATGCAGATTTCACGGGTTTCGGCATTCAGCACTTGCGCCTGCTCCAGGAACAGCAGGAAACCGCGACATTCAGTACTGAGGCGAACAAGCTCCTGCGGCGCATAGATCCGCATAGAGCCCTGCTGGCTTGCGGTGACATAGACTTCCCGCTCGCTGTCGTGCAGGTTGGCCAGTCGCTCCAGCCAGTTGAGCGCTTTCTCGATCTCGTCCTTGTCGAAACCGGCCCGGCTCAGTTCGTCGGTGAGTTCATCCTGCTCGACCATCACATCTGCATCGCTGTGGATGTAGGTCTCGAAAAGGTACATCAATACATCAAACATGATTCGCCCTCCTCGCTCTGACGTATCCACCGGCTACCGCCATCACTGCACCAACCAGCTCCAGCTCTACCAACCTGCCCAGTACGATATCGACAGGAAGCCGGGCCCGTTCGGCAACGGTATCCACGCTCGTGGTCTCATAATCTACGTTATCCAACAAATCGGCATAAGGCAATTCGCTATTATGCTGCGCCTCGGAAGAACCGTTGGCGGGTCCAGGGGGCAAGACCAGCCTTGGAAACTCTTCCAGGATATCGGCGGCATTCAAGACCAGCTTGGCACCCTGTTGAAGCAGACGGTTGCACCCTGCTGCCTGTGCATTTTGCGGAGCGCCGGGAACGGCAAAGACCTCGCGGCCCTGCTCCAGCGCATAACGGGCCGTGATGAGCGAACCACTCTGTTCTGCCGCTTCCACCACCAGTGTCCCCAGCGACAGGCCACTGATGATACGGTTGCGGCGAGGGAAGTGTTCAGCCAGGGGGCCTTGCTGGGGCGCCAACTCGGAAACAAGCAGACCTTCCTGCTCGAGGATCTGCATCGCCAACCCCTGATGACGCTTGGGGTAGAGACAATCCAGACCGGACCCGAGCACCGCCAGGGTGATTCCGCCCGATGCCAGCGCCTGCTGATGGCAAACGCCATCGATGCCCAACGCGAGGCCGGAGGTGATCGCCAGACCACAGCCCACCAACTCGGCACACAAACGTGTCGCATTGTCTTTGCCGGCATAGGTGGGGTGGCGGGTACCCACCATCGCCAACTGTGGAAGGGAGAGGGATGAGACGTTCCCGCGGCAGTAGAGCAAGAGCGGGGCGCCGGGGATCTCTTTGAGCAGGGCAGGATATGCGGGGTCATCGGGACAGAGGAGGTGATTGCCGGGCTCGGCGGCCCAGCTCAATCCCTGCTCCACGACAGGAAGAGGCCATCTCATCTGCTGAATCTGGGCACTCTGCAGACCAAGAGCTCGCAGGGCGCCATCGTCTGAGTCAAACAGAGTTGTGATGTCACCACCCACATGCGCCAACAGGCGAGCGGCGGTGACCGGGCCTATGCCTGTAACGGCATCCAGCGTCAGCCATAGCGACAACCGCTCCAGTGGCAAGGACACGTCAGAAATTACTGACCTGATAACCAGAGCCGACCAGATCCTGACTCTGCAGGATAAGACCGTAACTCAATTTGTCGTAGACCTTGAACAGCATGACTCTGGCAACGGCCTCGGCAGGCAGCGATGACTTGCCGGCAGAATAGAACGCCTTGTCATAGACGGATGAATATTCCCGGTATGACACCTTGCCATTCTTGTCCACCATCTCGGCTCCCGGGCGCAGGATCTCGAGCACATCGCCCGGGGCCACCTGATCACGCTCCCCCTTGTTGATGAGTACCACATCAAACTTGCCCCCACCATGTACCTTGCTCGGCAGCTCGATCACATAGCCGGGGGAAATGGAAGGTGCCGCCTTTGGCATGAACACGGCAGAGATGCTCTCCTGCGACGGCAGCGGCATCACCTTGTCGCCCTGATACACCTCACGCCGGTTATGGGTCAGCGTCACTTTGGTGGTGTCGTGGGCAAGGTACTCCTCTGCCCGCACCGTGCCGACAAAAATTGCCTCCTGACCGAGCGACTCGCCGGTATGCTTGTCCTTGTATGCCACCCCCGGGCGATAGAGGCCATAACTCTGGCCCGGGTTCAGGGCTCCTTTCACATAGAGAATGTCGCCCTCCAGCATCCCGACATGCTTGTCATTGTTGCCGAGCACATAGGGCAGGTCCTTGCTCTGCTGGCTGTTGGCCAGAATGTGGTCGGTCTGCAGGAAGGGCGCTATCTCGCTCAGAGGCAGGGTCGGTATGGGATTGCAATGCTGTTCACTTAAGAGAATTTGAGTTCCAGTCCACGTAGTATCAGGACAAAAAAGCGAGGGAGGCATGATGCCTCCCTCTTTCTATTGCAAGCCCCGCTGGATAAAGGCTGGAGGAAGATCGACTGGACACAGCCTTGCCCCCTCAACTCAAATCCAATTTATGAATAATCAGTCAAAAAAGTGCTTATCTGAACAGCATTGCGGTATGGGATTGGCCTTGTTTTCATAGCGGTTCTTGGGCGAGAGACGGATGACCTGCTTGCCACCCTGACTGGCTTTGCCGAGCCGAGGCTCACCATTGACCCAGCTCAGGTGCAGCACGTCACCGGGATAGATCCAGTGGGGATTGGCGATCTGCGGATTGATGTTCCAGAGGCGTGGCCAGAGCCAGGGTTCGGCCAGATACTGGCCCGAGATGTCCCAGAGGGTGTCCCCTTTTTGCACCACATAAGTCTCGGGGTAACCGGATTTGAGCGTCAACTGCTGTGCCATGGCGCCACCGGCCAGGGCTGTCGCCAGGCAGGCGACGACGATTTGCTTCAGATACATAACACTCCCTGTTACTTCTGCACGCAAAGTGTTGCTGTTTTTTGTCGGCGTAAATGACTAGAATTACGTCAATATTGACTGCGTTTATATGAAACTAAAGAAAAAATTATGGCCATTCTAGATGTATTGCGTTTCCCCGATGAGCGTCTGCGCACAGTCGCGGCCCCTGTCGAAGCCTTTACACCCGAGTTACAACACATTGTAGATGATATGTTCGAAACCATGTACGCGGAGGAAGGCATCGGCCTGGCCGCGACCCAGGTCGACATTCATCAGCGCATCATCGTCATCGATGTCTCCGAGAACCGCGAAGAACAGCTGGTGTTGATCAATCCGGAGATCCTGGAGCAGTCCGGCAGCACCGGCATCGAAGAGGGCTGCCTCTCCGTGCCCGGCAACCGTGCTCTGGTTCCGCGCGCCGAGTGGGTCAAGGTCAGGGCGCAAGATCGCCACGGCAACACCTTCGAGCTGGAAGCGGACGATCTGCTCGCCATCTGCATACAACATGAGATGGATCATCTGGTCGGCAAGCTGTTTGTGGATTACTTGTCCCCGCTCAAGCGCCAGCGCATTCGTCAGAAGCTGGAAAAGATGGCCCGTGAAGATCGCAAAGTCCTCTGAGGATCCGCTCCATTGAACAAGCTGAAACTGATTTTTGCCGGTACCCCCGACTTCGCCGCCCGTCATCTGGCGGCGTTGTTGTCTTCCGGCCACGAGGTCGTCGCCGTTTATACCCAGCCGGACAAGCCCGCCGGTCGCGGCCAGAAGCTCACTGCCAGCCCGGTCAAGGAGCTGGCGCTGGCCCACGATCTGCCGGTCTATCAACCTGCCTCCCTGCGCAATGAAGCGGCGCAGGCCGAACTGGCCGCTCTGGGTGCCGATCTGATGGTCGTCGTGGCTTATGGCCTCATCCTCCCCAAGGCGGTGCTCGATACGCCGCGTCTGGGTTGCATCAACGTGCACGGATCCCTGCTGCCGCGCTGGCGCGGTGCCGCCCCGATTCAACGCTCCATCTGGGCGGGGGATGCCGAAACCGGCGTCACCATCATGCAGATGGACGTGGGGCTGGACACCGGCGCCATGATCCGCAAGGTAACCTGCCCCATCGCCAGTGATGAGACCTCTGCCAGCCTCTATGACAAGCTGGCCGGTCTGGGCCCGCAGGCACTGGTCGATACCCTGGACGCCATGGCTGCCGGCGACACCGCCGCCGAGCCCCAGGACGATGCGCTGGCCAACTACGCCGAGAAGCTCTCCAAGGAAGAGGCCCGCATCGACTGGTCGATGGACGCCGTTGCCATCGAGCGCTGCATCCGTGCCTTCAACCCCTGGCCCATCAGCTGGTTCGACGTCGCCGGACAGACCGTCAAGGTGTGGCTGGCCGAAGTCCTTCCCCAGGCGCACGGCCAGGCAGCCGGCACCCTGCTCAAGGCCGACAAGCAGGGGATCGAGGTTGCCACCGGTCAGGGCGTGCTGCGCCTGCTGACCCTGCAACCTCCCGGCAAGAAGGCCATGTCCGTTTCGGATCTGCTCAACTCTCGCCGCGACTGGTTTGAACCTGGCACGCAACTGATTTGATCTGGATTGAATTGACACAAGCGGGGCCCTGGCCCCGACTTGTGCATCTAAGGTAACGCTATGAAAACACGCGCACAGGCTGCTCTCGTCATTCAACAGGTGCTGGATCAGGGCCAATCTCTCTCCGCCGTTCTGCCTGCTGCCCAGGAGAAGGTCGCCCCTCGCGATCGCGCCCTCCTGCAAGAACTCTGCTACGGCACCCTGCGCTGGCTGCCCCGCCTCGATGCGGCGGTCAGCGAGATGATGGACAAGCCACTCAAGAACAAGAGCCGCATCTTCCACTACCTCATCCTGGTCGGCCTCTACCAGCTCATCTATACCCGCATTCCGGCTCACGCCGCCGTGGCCGAGACCGTCAACGCCGTCAAGCTGCTCAAGGGTTCTTCCCTGCGCGGCCTCATCAACGGCGTACTGCGCAACTTCCAGCGCAGCGCCGAAGTGATCCTGCTGCGCATCGACCGCGTCCCCAGCGTCCGCCTCGGCCATCCCGAATGGCTCACCAAGCGCCTGCGTCAGGCCTATCCCGATGACTGGGAGTTCATCATGGAGGCCAACAACCAGCGCCCGCCCATGTGGATCCGCAACAACAGCCAGCGCCAGAGCCGCGAGGCCATGCTGGCCCGCATGAGCGAGGCGGGCATCCCGGCGATGGCCGGTGTGGAAGGGGAAGATTGCATCCTGCTGGAGCGCCCCTGCGACGTGACCAAGCTGCCCGGCTTCGAGCAGGGTGACTGCTCGGTGCAGGACGGTGCCGCCCAGCAGGCCGCCGCCCTGCTCGATCCCCAGCCGGGCGAGTGGGTGCTGGACGCCTGCGCCGCCCCCGGCGGCAAAACCGCACATTTGCTGGAGCGCCAGCCAGCCCTTGCCGGCGTGGTTGCCGTCGACGCCGACGACAACCGCCTCAAGCGGGTGCAGGAGAACCTGGATCGCATCGGCCTTCAGGCCCAAGTGATCCACGGTGATGCCAGCACGCCGGATCTGTGGTGGCCACAGGGGCAGTTCGACCGCATCCTGCTGGATGCCCCCTGCTCCGCCACCGGCGTCATCCGTCGTCACCCCGACATCAAGTGGTTGCGCCGGGATCAGGACATCCGCGAGCTGGCCGAGCTGCAACGCCGCATTCTCGATGCCCTCTGGGGCAAGCTGAAGCAGGGCGGCACCCTGCTCTACGCCACCTGCTCCGTGTTGCCGGAAGAGAACCGGGAGCAAATCCGCGCCTTCCTGGCCGATACCCCGGATGCCCGCCTGGTGCCGTTGCATGCAGAAGACACCCCGGCCTGTCCGGGTCGCCAGTTCCTGCCCGGCGAAGCGGAGATGGACGGCTTCTACTATGCCAAGCTCATCAAGCTGTAGGCCGAACCGGCGGATGGCAGGCCCGGTGACGGGCCGCCTCATTACGAAGCAACAACCTTGAGTAAGATGGCCTTATGAAAATCATCATTCTGGGCGCAGGTCAGGTGGGTGGCACCCTGGCCGAAAATCTCGCCGGCGAGAACAACGACATCACCATCGTCGACACCGACAGCGAGCGCCTGCGCGAACTGCAGGACAAATTCGACCTGCGGGTGGTGAACGGCCACGGCGCCCATCCCAGGGTGCTGCGCGAAGCCGGCGCCCAGGATGCCGACATGCTGGTCGCCGTCACCAACAGCGACGAGACCAACATGGTCGCCTGCCAGGTCGCCTACTCCCTGTTCAACACCCCGAACAAGGTGGCGCGCATTCGCTCCCCCGCCTATCTGGTGGAGCGGGATCGCCTGTTCCTGCCCGAATCCGTCCCCGTGGACCACCTGATCGCCCCCGAGCAGCTGGTGACCGACTACGTGCGTCGCCTGATCGAGTATCCGGGGGCGTTGCAGGTGGTGGATTTTGCCGACGGCAAGGTGGGCCTGGTGGCGGTCAAGGCCTATTACGGCGGCCCCTTGGTGGGCAATGCGCTCTCCACCCTGCGGGAACACATGCCCAACATCGAAACTCGGGTCGCCGCCATCTTCCGCCAGGGGCGCTCCATCCGCCCCCAGGGCACCACCATCATCGAAGCCGATGACGAGGTGTTCTTTGTGGCCGCAGCGGGCCATATCCGCGCCGTGATGTCGGAACTGCAACGCCTCGAGAGCCCCTACCGGCGCATCATGATCGTCGGCGGCGGCAACATCGGCGCCGGCCTAGCCCGCCAGCTCGAGAAGCGCTACAGCGTCAAGCTCATCGAGCGCAACCAGAAGCGGGCGGAGCAGCTCTCCGAACACCTGGAACACACCATCGTCTTCTGCGGCGATGCGGCGGATCAGGAGCTGCTGGCGGAGGAGCACATCGACCAGATCGACGTCTTCATCGCGGTGACCAACGAGGATGAGGCCAACATCATGTCGGCCCTGCTCGCCAAGAAGATGGGGGCCAAGAAGACCATGGTGCTGATCCAGCGCGGCGCCTACGTGGACCTGGTACAGGGCGGCTCCATCGACATCGCCATTTCCCCCCAGCAGGCCACCATCTCTGCCCTGCTGACCCATGTGCGCCGTGCCGACATCGCCAACGTCTACAGCCTGCGCCGCGGGGCGGCCGAAGCCATCGAGGCGATCGCCCACGGGGACGAGAACACCTCCAAGGTGGTGGGCAAGACGGTGGGCGAGCTGAAGCTGCCCCCGGGCACCACCATAGGCGCAGTGGTGCGCGGTGATGAGGTGCTGATCGCCCACGATCGCACCCAGATACAGCAGGATGACCACGTGGTGATGTTCCTGGTGGACAAGAAGTACATCCCGGAAGTGGAGCGTCTGTTCCAGCCCAGTCCCTTCTTCCTGTAAGCCGGCCATGTCTCTGGCAACGGTATCCGGACCCGGCCCCTTTTCTCAGGAAAGGTCCGGGTCTTTTTTCAATCAACGACCAGGTTATCTTGCATGATCAAGCTGCATCCCATCGTCTTCACGCTCGGGCTGGTACTCTCCAAGCTGGCGCTCTTCATGTGGCTGCCCACCCTGCTGGCCCTGCTGACCGGTTCGGAAGGTTTCGTCGAATTTCTCAAGTCGGTCTTGATCACCCACGGTGCCGCCCTGCTCTGCCTCCATTACGGTCGCAAGGCAGAGTTTCACCTCGGCGTGCGGGAGATGTTCCTGCTCACCACCTCGGTCTGGGTGGTCGCCTGCGTCTTCGGGGCCCTGCCCTTCGTCTTCATCACCCATATCGACTTTGCCGACGCCTACTTCGAGACCATGTCGGGGGTCACCACCACGGGATCCACCGTGCTGTCGGGGCTGGACGGCATGGCCCACAGCATCCTGCTGTGGCGATCCATCCTGCAGTGGCTGGGCGGGGTCGGCTTCATCGTGATGGCGGTGGCGGTGCTGCCCTACCTCAACGTCGGTGGCATGAAGCTGTTCCAGACCGAGAGCTCGGATTGGTCCGACAAGAGCGCCCCCCGCGCCAAAACGGTGGCCAACAACATAGTGCTGGTCTATCTGGTACTCTCCATGCTCTGCTTCCTCGCCTACTGGGTGAGTGGCATGAACCTGTTCGAAGCGGTCAACCACGCCATGACGACCCTCAGCACCGGCGGCTACTCCACCTCGGACCAATCCATGTCCCACTTCTCCCACGCGGCGCACTGGATAGGCACCCTCTTCATGTTCCTCGGTGGCCTGCCCTTCCTGCTCTATGTGCAGGCTCTCTCCCGCCGTGACAACAGCCTGTTCAAGGATGCCCAGGTGCAGGGCTTCTTCTGGCTGATCGTCTGGGTGACCCTGGTCGTCACCTTCTACCTCTGGGTGAGAGACATCTACGGCTTCATGGATGCCTTGCGCATCAGCAGCTTCAATATCGTCTCCGTGCTCACCACCACGGGTTTCGGACTCGGCGACTTCGGCACCTGGGGCCCGCTCACCACCATTATCTTCATCATCCTGCTGGCACTCGGCGCCTGCTCCGGCTCCACCTCGGGCGGGCTCAAGATCTTTCGGGTCCAGGTGGCCTTCGCCCTGTTCAAGAAACAGATGCGCCAGCTGATGCACCCCTCCGCCGTGTTTCCCCAGAAGTACAACGGCCGTCCGGTCAACGACGCCATCATCCGCTCCCTGATCTCCTTCGTGCTGGGCTACTTCGCCATCATCCTGCTGATCGCCGCCCTGCTCGCCGCCATCGGGCTGGACCCCCTGACCGCCATCTCGGGCTCCATCACCGCCGTCGCCAACGTGGGCCCGGGCATGGGGCCTGTCATCGGTCCCAGCACCAACTTCGCCAGTCTGCCGGATGCGGCCAAGTGGATACTGTCGTTCGGCATGCTGCTGGGACGCCTCGAGATCCTGACGGTGGCTGTGCTCTTCTTCCCCTCCTTCTGGAAGCAATAAGCAGCCGTCCAGGCTGTTGCATGAAACGAAAAGGGCAGCCAATGGCTGCCCTTTTCGTTGTCCCGGCGAATGACGACTCCCCTCAGTCCGCCGACTCCTCTCGCTCCAGCGCCCGGTCCACCAGCGCGTCCGGCAAGGGCTTGGTCACCTCGACCCCCAGCTCGCGAAAGCGCTCGGCCTGGGCGATCAGGTTGCCACGACCGTTGACCAGCCGCCCCATCGCCTTGTCGTAGCTCTCCTGCGCCTTGTGCAGGCTGCCCCCCATCTGCTGCATCTCCTCCACGAACAGCCGCAGCTTCTCGTAGAGGCGGCCGGCCCGCTCCGCTATCTGGCGCGAGTTCTGGTTCTGCCGCTCGTAGCGCCACAGGTTCTCTATGGTGCGCAGGGCCACCATCAGGTTGGTGGGGCTCACCAGCAGGATGTTGTGTTCCAGCCCGTAGCGCACCAGGGAAGGGTCTGCTTCCAGGGCAGCGAGGAAGGCAGGCTCTACCGCCACGAACATCAGCACATAGTCCAGGGTGCGCACCCCGGGCAACTGCTGGTAATCCTTGCGGCCCAGCTCGCGGATATGGTTGCGCACCGAGGCGACGTGCTCCTTGAGCGCCACCGCCTTCTCCAGATCGTCAGCGGCGTTGTACCAGCGCTCATAGGCGGTCAGCGACACCTTGGCGTCGATGATGATGTCCTTTTCCTGGGGCAGGTGGACGATGACGTCGGGCTGGTAGCGCTTGCCCTTGTCCACCTCGATGTTGACCTGGGTGTGGTACTCATGCCCCTCGCGCAGGCCGCACTCGGAGAGGATCCGCGCCAGCACCACCTCCCCCCAGTTGCCCTGCTGCTTGCTGTCGCCCTTGAGGGCCCGGGTCAGCGCCGCCGCCTCTTCGGTCATGCGGGCGTTGAGCTCGGCAAGGCGCTCCAGCTCGAACTTGAGGTTGTGGCGTTGGGCCGTCTCCTGGGCGTGGGTCTCTCCCACCTGGCGGCGAAAGCCCTCCAACTGCTCCTTGAGTGGAGTCAGCAGGAGATCCATGCTGTTCTGATTCAGTTCGCGGAAGTTGCCGGCATTTTGTTCAAAGATACGATTGGCGAGGTTCTCGAACTGTTGGCTGAGGCGCTGTTCAGCCTCTTGTTGCAGTTGCAGCTTCTCGGCGCTGGCGATGCGTTCGCTGCGCAGGGTCGCCTCGGCTTCCTTGAGACGGGCGGTGAGCTTGAGCAATAGGGTCTGCTGCTGATCCAGCTTCTGCTGAGCCAGCATCTTCTCGTCCTGCAGCGCGTCCCAGCGATCCTGCAACCCCTGATAACGCTCCTCCAGCAGCAGCGCCTCTTCACGGCCGCTGCGCCGCCCCCACCACCAGCCAAACAGCAGTGCCAGCCCGCCAGCCAGCATGGCAGGCCACCAGGTCAGCAGCGGGGTCATCGGCGCCCCCGCTGGCGCAGGAAGAGTTCGAGATAGCGGTTGAGCAGCAACCAGATCAGCACATAGAGCAGGTAGGCCGCCAGCACCACCCACTTGTGGCTGTTGACCCCGGTATCCAGTTCACTGAACTCGATACCCTTGAGATGGCAGTAGGCCCACATCAGCAGGGGGAAGACATAGAGCAGAGAAGCACGCCACAGAAATAGCCACATGAGTTCATTCAATCCCGCAAAAAGACCCGCCTAGCTTACACAAGGGCAACCCGGCTTGCGATCCTGCCCGCCGCTATTCTCTGGCTTGCCGGCCCAAAACTGGATAAAATTAACCCCTAATAGGTATAGAGGTGGGCATGACGCATTTTTTCTGTCGCTGGCTGGCACACGCATGGGGGAGCCCCCGCAGACCCGAGGTGGTCTGCCATGAGGCACGCCCGCCCTGGGCCATCGACGAGTCCCAGTTCCTCACCCTCTGCACCCGTTGTGGCGACTGCTTCAAGGCGTGTCCCAACGGCCTCATCAAGCCCGCCGATCGCCCCGAATATGACGGCAGCCCCATCGCCGGTACCCCAGTGCTGGATCTCGCCTGTGGCCAGTGCAGCTATTGCGGCAGCTGCGCCAGAGCCTGCCCCACGGGCGCACTGGATCTCTGCCTCGGCCGTCAGGTGCAGACCCGGGTCAGGATAGAGGCGAGCTGCCAGGCCCGTCAGGGCTACTACTGCCTGCTGTGTGAAGATGCCTGCCCCCAGCAGGCGATCAAGGTCGGCAACGAGGGAGTAACCGTCAACATGGCCGCCTGCGATGGCTGCGGCGCTTGCGGCCTCGCCTGTCTGCACGGAGCCATCACCCTTGTGCCCCAGCTCTGACCGCCGGCAATGACAGAGGGGCCCGCAGGCCCCTCTGTCATTCACCGTGGCATCATGCCATGGTCAGAATATTATCCTGCTCTATGCCGAGAAGGTGGCACAGACGAGTGGGATCCCGCACCGCATCCGCCAAAGTGTACTCCCCCAGTACCTCCAGGAAGGCGTGCATGGCGCGGCGCAGAATGCCCTGGATGCGGCAGCCCCCGGAGAGACGGCAGTTTTCGCGCTTGCAGTCCACCGGGCAGAGCACGTGCTCCATGTCCATCACCACATCGCGCAGGTTGATGGAGACGGCGGCACGGCCGAGGCGGATGCCCCCATGCTTGCCACGCACCGTCTCGATGTAACCCTTGATGCCGAGCTGATGCACTATCTTGACCACGTGATTGCGGGAGATGGCGAAGGTGTCGGCCACTTCCGTGATGGTCGACAGGCGATCACCGGGCTGGATGGCCAGGAAGGTCAGGGTACGCAGGGCGTAGTCGGTAAATCGTGTCAGTTGCATGGTCGCACTTGCCTCTTACTACAAGCCAGAAATCAGGACGACAGCCGGTGGCCAAAGAGGGGGTCTGCACATGCGTGTGCACGGGATGGGCTTCTTCGACCGAGTCGTGAAGTCACAAGGGTAAGAGCAGCCCGGGCGGGTGTCGACGAAGATGTACATAAATCGACACTTTCTTTGATTGATCGCAAACTTGCCGCCTCAGCGAGGGGTTTTGGCGGTTTCCGTCGACAAACCCCCACCTCCTCTGCCATCGCCGGAGCCGTTGTCCGGCGAGTTCAGTGGGGCTGTTTCAGCCAGTTGCGCAGCGCCTGGGAGGGGATGGAGCTCTCGGAGGCCACCGCGAAGGCGCCCCAGTCCACGGCGCACTGCAACGCATCGGCCATGGCCATACCCCGCGCAAGACCGTGGATGAGGCCGCCCGCGAAGGCATCCCCCGCCCCCGTGGTATCCACCACGGAGACTGGTCGCGCCGCCACTCTGACCTGCTCCTCCCCGTGAATGGCCACGGCGCCCGCCTTGCCCTCGGTCAGCACCAGCCATTCCAGCTGCTCCCCCGCGAGCTGGCGGGCATGCTGCCAGGGGTCGCTCACCTCGCCGAGATCGGAGCGGGAGGCCACCAGCACGTGGCAGGGGCGGCGGGCCTGCCCCCCCTTGGGATACTGGGCCACCACGAAACTCTTGGCGAGCATCTGGCGCATGTAGCCCACGATGGCGGTGCCCGGATAGTTCACATAGAGGCAGTCCACCCCTTCGGTCGGCAGATCCCCCGGCAGATCCGGACGACGTGGGCGCCTGAGGATGGTGCGCTCACCGGTGGCGTCCACCAGCACCAGCAGCTCGCCGGTCTCGCCGCCAAAGCGTTCCACATGGCTGCAATCCAGGCCGTATGAGGCCGCCTGCTCCAGCAGCCAGTCACCGGTGTCGTCCAGCCCGACCCGGGAGGCGATGATCACCTCGTGCCCCGCCCACACCAATCCGATGCCGGTATTGGCGGCGCCGCCGCCGAGCCTGCGCCCCTGATCCACGTATTGCAGCCGCGCCCCCGCCACCAGGGGTTCGGCCAGGGAGAGCACATGATCACAGTTGAGATTGGCGAGCAGCAGGATGCGGGACATGGAAACCTCGGCGGGAGGAGGCCGGCACCCCGGGGTGCCGGCACAGAAACGGAAGCGGGATCAGTAGACGGGCAGCTCCACCCCTGACAGCAGCTCGTCGATGCGCGCCTGGGTCGGCTGCTGCATCACGTTCTGGATCATCTCCTTGGTGAGATGGGGGGAGAAAGAGCTGATGAAGTCATACATGTAGTTCTGCAAGAGGATGCTCTTGCTGAAGCAGATCTGGGCCGGGCAGGGCTCGAACAGGTGCTCCAGATTGATGGCCACGAGGCCGGGGGCATCGCTATCGTTGGCCACCAGGGAGGAGATGATGCCGATGCCAAAGCCCAGCTCCACGTAGCGCTTGATGACGCCGGCATCCATCACCGTCATGTAGTAGTTGGGAGTGAGGCCGGCCGCCTGGAACACCCTGTCCTGCACCTGACGCCCGGTGGCGCCGCTCTCGTAGCTCAGGATGGGATACTGGCAGAGCTGCTCCAGGGTCGGCTTCTTCACCTTGGCCAGGGGGTGCTCCTGGGGCACCACCAGGGAGAGGGTCCAGAGGTAGGCGGGCAGCGCGATCAGCTCCTTGTCGAAGCCTATCTCGTGGGCCACGATGGAAAAATCCGAGTATCCCTTGCTGATCTGTTCCTTGGAGGCGGACATCACAGGATGCAGGTGGAACGAGATCTTGGGGTACTTTTTGGTGAAGTAGGTGACGCTTTTCGGCAGCAGGTAGCGGGCGATGGTGTGGGTGGTGTGGATGTTGAGGGTGCCCACGGTCGGATCCAGGTACTCCCGGGAGATGGCCTTGATCTTGCTCTCGATATTGAGCATGGCCTCGGCACACTTGATGATCTCCTCCCCCACCGGGGTGATCCGGTGCAGGTGCTTGCCGCGGCGCTCGAAGATGCGCACCCCCAGCTCGCTCTCCAGCAAGCCGATCTGCTTGCTCACCCCAGGCTGGCTGGTATAGAGCGCATCGGAGGCAACGGAGACGTTGAGATTGTGGTCCCGCACCGCGATCAGATACTTCAACTGCTGTAGTTTCAAGGTTGCCCCCTCACAGACTGACGCGGCGCTCGTCGATGGACTAGGCCGCCAAAAATGGCGGCCAGTGTATCATCCGGACTGGGCATATCGCCGCTTGATCCTTCATTTTGCTACAAAATCTAGCATCAGCGCGGTGGATATGACAAACGGGGTTCAGCGCGCGTCGGCCCCGATCGGCAGGATGCCGAGGAACTGCAGCAGCCACTGCATCATGGTGGCGGAATCCACCTCCCCTTCCAGGGAAGAGAGACTGCTCTGGTAATGTGCATCGGGCAGCCTGTCCCGTCGCCGCTCGATCAGGGCCCGGTTGTACGCCACCGAGAATTCCGGGTGCCCCTGGATGGCGACGATGTGATCCCCCTGCAGGAACATGAAGTTGGGGCAGAAGTCGTTGCCCGCAAGCAGGGTCGCCCCCGGCGGAAGCTGCTCCACCTGATCCTGGTGGCTTGCCAGGATGCGGATGGTGTCCAGACCCGGCGCCATCCAGGGTTTTGTCGTCTGCATGGCATGGACCGACACCCCCAGCCCCCACCCCTTGGTGGACTTCATCACCTCCCCTCCCAGCGCCTGGGCGATCACCTGGTGGCCGAAGCAGACCCCGGCCAGCTTGACGTTGGCATCGTGGGCCCGGCGGATCCAGTCGCGCAGCGCCAGGATCCAGGGGATGTCGCTGTAGGCATCGTGACGCGAGCCGGTAATGAGCCAGGCATCACATTCGGTCAGATCCAGGGGCAGATCGCCGTCGAGGGCGGACCAGACCCGAAATTCCAGCTCGGGGGCCAACGCCCGGAAACCCTTGATAAACATCTCGGAGTAAACGGGACCAAAATCCCCCACCAAATCGGGGTCCAGCCGGTCACAATCGAGAATACCCAGTCGCATCTGTTACTCCTTGACAGAAGCGCCCCCGCAGACCGGCGGCCTGCGGGGGCAAGAGATTAAAGCCATGGCAGCGAGCCAGCGGCTCACTTCATGGTCGGCATGGAGAACTCGGCGCCGGCGCGCAGGCTCTGGGGCCAGCGGGCGGTCACCGTCTTCATCCGGGTGTAGAAGCGCACCCCATCCGGCCCGTGCATGTTGAGCGGCCCGAAGATGGACCGTTTCCAGCCACCAAAGCTGTGAAACGCCATGGGCACCGGAATGGGAACGTTCACCCCTACCATACCGACCTGAACCCGCGTGGTGAAGTCCCTTGCGGTATCTCCGTCACCGGTGAAGATGGCGGTGCCGTTGCCATACTCGTGTTCGTTGATGAGGCGCAGGGCCGTCTCGTAGTCCGGGGCCCGCACGATGGCGAGCACGGGGCCGAAGATCTCCTCCCGGTAGATGCGCATCTCGGGGCCGACCCGATCGAACAGGCTGCCCCCGATGAAGTAGCCCTCGCCATGGCTCAGGCCCCGGCCATCCACCAGCAGCTCGGCCCCCTCGGCCACTCCCTGATCCACGTAGCCGCGCACCTTGGCCAGGTGTTCCCGGCTGATGAGGGGCCCCATCTCGTTCTCTGGACTCTGACCAAGGCCGGGGCCGACCCGCAGGGCCGCCACCAGGGGCGAGAGCTTGGCCACCAGGGCATCGGCGGTCTCGTCACCCACCACCACGGCCACCGAGATCGCCATGCAACGCTCTCCCGCCGCGCCATAGGCGGCCCCCATCAGGGCGGAAACCGCCTGATCCAGATTGGCATCCGGCATGACCACCATGTGGTTCTTGGCGCCGCCCAGGGCCTGCACACGCTTGCCGTGGGCCGAGGCGGTGGCATAGATGTACTGGGCGATCGGGGTGGAGCCGACAAACGACACGGCACCGACCCTCGGGTCGGTCAGCAGCACGTCCACCACCTCCTTGTCGCCGTTGACCACGTTGAGCACCCCGTCCGGCAGGCCCGCCTGCTTGAGCAGTTCGGCCATGCGCAGGGAGAGGGACGGATCCTTTTCCGAGGGCTTGAGGATGAAGGTGTTGCCGCAGGCCAGGGCCACCGGGAACATCCAGAGCGGCACCATGGCCGGGAAGTTGAACGGGGTGATGCCGGCGCAGACCCCCACCGGCTGCATCATGGAGTGACTGTCGACCCCGCGGCCCACGTTGAGGGAGTGCTCCCCCTTGAGCAGATGGGGAATGCCGCAGGCAAACTCCACCACCTCCAGCCCCCGGGTTAGCTCCCCCTGGGCGTCGGAGAAGACCTTGCCGTGCTCGCGGCTGATGAGCTGGGCCAGCTCATCCCTGTGCTGCTCCATCAGCTCCTTGAAGCGAAACAGCACCCGGGCCCGCACCAGCGGCGGGGTCTGGGACCACTCCCCAAAGGCGCGCTCGGCGCAGGCAATCGCCTCGGCACACTCATCGGCCGTGCTGAGAACGACGGAGCCCTGCTGCTGGCCGGTGGCCGGATTGAAGATGGCACCGAAACGCTCGCTGCGACTCTCGGTCGTCTCGCCGTCAATGAAGTTGTCGATCCTGTAACTCATAAATCCTCCGTGATGGGTCATCCGTCCTCCCCTCGCCGCGCCGGGGCAGCACAGGGGGATGACGCCCGGGACGAGCGCCATCCTGTGTGATGTGGGGGTCAGTCCTGGGCCTGCAGGGCGTCCTGCAGCAGGGTGAAGAGATCGTCGATCTGGCTGCGCTCGATGATGAGGGGCGGCGACAGGGCGATGATGTCGCCGGTCACCCGGATCAGCGCCCCCTTCTCGAAACAGCGCACGAACACCTCGTAGGCGCGCTTGCCCGGCGCATCGGGCATAGATTCGAGCTCGATGCCCGCCACCAGGCCGTAGTTGCGCACATCCTTCACGTGCTTGCAGCCCTTGAGGGAATGGGCCGCCTCCTCCCAGTAGCCCGCCAGCTCGGCCGCCCGGGTCAGCAGATTTTCGCTCCGGTAGATCTCGAGGGTCGCCAAACCCGCCGCCGCGGCCACCGGGTGGCCGGAGTAGGTGTAGCCGTGGAACAGCTCGATGGCCCCCTTGCCCGCCGCCATCATGTCGTCATAGATGTGGTTCTGTACCAGCACGGCCCCCATGGGGATGGCGCCGTTGGTGAGCCCCTTGGCACAAGTGATCATATCGGGGATGACGTCGAACTCCTGGGCGGCGAAGGGGGAGCCGAGGCGGCCGAAACCGGTGATCACCTCGTCAAAAATCAGCAGGATGCCGTGTTTGGTACAGATCTCCCGCAGCCGCTTGAGATAGCCCTTGGGGGGCATGATGACCCCGGTGCTGCCGGCGATGGGCTCGACGATGACCGCCGCGATGTTGCTGGCGTCGTGCAGAAAAACAATCTTCTCCAGTTCATCGGCCAGGGTGAGGTCTTCTGCTGGCAATCCCTTGGTGAACGCATTTTTCCCTATGTTGAGGGTGTGGGGCAGATGATCCACCCCGGTCAGCAGGGAGCCGAACCACTTGCGGTTGCCGGGAATGCCCCCCACCGAGATGCCGCCAAAACCCACCCCGTGGTAGCCGCGCTCGCGGCCGATGAGCCGGGTACGGGTCCCCTGGCCGCGAGCCCGCTGCCAGGCCAGCGCAATCTTGAGCGCGGTGTCCACGGACTCCGATCCGGAGTTGGTATAGAAGACGTGACCGAATCCCTTGGGGGCGATCTCCACCAGCCGGTTGGCCAGCTCGAACGGCAGGGGGTGGCCCATCTGGAAGGTGGGGGCAAAATCGAGGTGGGAGATCTGCTGGGAGACCGCCTCGGCGATCTCGCGCCGACCATGGCCTGCGTTGCAACACCAGAGTCCGGCAGTGCCATCCAGTATCTTGCGGCCATCCTCTGAGTGATAATACATCCCCTCTGCCGACTTCAGGATGCGCGGCGCCGCCTTGAACTGCTGGTTGGCGGTGAACGGCATCCAGAATGCGGACATGTCGGGGGTATTGATGTCGCTGACAGGTTTCATGGTCACCTCATCCTTAAGGCGTTTAGTAACACCCGGCTCATGCCTATTAAATTAAACACCTGAATCCATAAAAAAGGGCTTTTATCGCCCGGCTTGGTGTCACCCCTCAGGGGTGGTATAAGATATTTAACACAATTTTAATAATAGTAAACAGTCAAGGAGTGTCTATCGATGGATATCGGTCACCGCCTCAAGGCGGTTCGCACCAAGGCGGCCCTCTCCCAGCGCGAGCTGGCAAAACGCTCCGGTGTGACCAACGGCTTTATCTCCCAGATCGAGAAAAATCAGGTGAGCCCCTCGGTGGCCTCCCTGCGCAAGGTGCTGGAAGGCATCCCCATGTCATTGGCCAGCTTCTTCACCGACGAGACGGAGATGGATTCCGAGGTGATCTTCCGTGCGGACGACATGCCGGATCTCGGCACCCACCCCATCAGCTACCGTCTGGTGGGTCACAGCCGCGCCAACCGCGCCATCGGCATGATGCAGGAGATACTGCCCCCGGGCGCCGACACCGGTGACGACATGCTTAGTCACGAAGGGGAAGAGTGCGGCATCGTCATCCGGGGTCAGGTGGAAGTCACCGTGGGCGAGCAGGTTCACCTGCTGGCACCGGGGGATGGCTACTACTTCGACAGCCGCACCCCCCACCGTTTTCGCAACGTGGGGGATCAGGAGTGCGTGCTGATCTCGGCCAACACGCCCGCCAGCTTCTGACGGGCCTTCTCCCGGAACAGCCCGCCGGGATCCACCCCTGCCCGACCCGGGGATCAGGCCAGCGACACGGGCTCCCGCCCCGCCGCGCGACCCCCGACACCACAGGCCAGGGCGCCCGGTTTGCCCCGCCGTTGGCCCGGGTTGTTCGGGGTCAGTGTTTAATGAATTGTTACAAGATGGATTTACAAGCGGCAGGATGTTTAGCATATTGATACGCGGAGACTGACTTTCTGCCGGTTCAAGGAGTGAACATGAGTGACCTGACCCTGGCCCAGTGGCAACACAAGGCCGCCCATCTGACCCTGCCCTCGCAAGCCTTTATCGACGGCACCTACCGGGATGCCGTCAACGGCGCCACCTTCGATTGCATCAACCCGGCCAACGGCCAACTGCTGACCAGGGTCGCCTCCTGCGACGCCGCCGATGCCGAGCTGGCGGTCAAGGCGGCCCGTGCCGCCTTCGACGACAAGCGCTGGTGCGGCCTCTCTCCCAAGCAGCGCAAGCTCATCATGCAGCGCTTCGCCGAGCTGATGCGCCTGAACCTAGTGGAGCTGGCACTGCTGGAGTCGCTGGATATGGGCAAGCCCATCGGCGACGCCATGGGGTATGACGCCCCCGCCGCCGCGAACTGCATCGCCTGGAACGCCGAGGCGATAGACAAGATCTACGATCAGGTCGCCCCGGTGGAAGAGTCCGCCCTGGCCCTGGTGACCCGCGAGCCCCTCGGTGTCGTGGCTGCCATCGTGCCCTGGAACTTCCCCCTGGTGATGGCCTGCTGGAAGCTGGGCCCGGCGCTCGCCACCGGCAACTCGGTGATCCTGAAACCCTCCGAGAAGTCCCCCCTCACCGCCCTGCGCATCGCGGGCATTGCCAAGGAAGCGGGCATCCCGGACGGGGTGTTCAACGTGCTGCCGGGCTTCGGCCATACAGTGGGTGAGGCGCTGGCCATGCACATGGACGTGGACTGCATCACCTTCACCGGCTCCACCAAGATCGGCAAGCATCTGGTGCAGTGCTCCGGCAAGTCCAACCTCAAGCGCGCCTTCATGGAGTGCGGCGGCAAGAGTCCCAACATCGTGCTGGCGGATGCGCCGGATCTGGACGCCGCCGCCCGCAGCGCCGTCGGAGCCATCTTCTACAACCAGGGGGAAGTGTGCACCGCCGCCTCCCGCCTGCTGGTGCAAAACAGCATCAAGCCCCAGTTCATGGAGCGGCTGCTGGCCCACGCCCGCGAATGGATCTCGGCCAACCCGCTCGACCCCACCACCCGCATCGGCGCCATGGTGGACCACATCCAGATGGAGCAGGTGCTCAACTACATCGCCATCGGCCAGCAGGAGGGCGCCAAGCTGCTGCTGGGGGGCAAGCGCACCCAGCCCGAGGAAGGAGGCTACTACATCGAACCCACCATCTTCGACGACGTGACCCCGACGATGCGCATCTTCCGCGAGGAGATCTTCGGCCCCGTGCTGGCGGTGACCGGCTTCGACACCCTGGAAGAGGCCATCGCCCTTGGCAACGACACCGACTACGGCCTGGCCGCGGCGATCTGGACGGCGGATCTCAACCAGGCGGTGAAGGGCTCCCGCGCCCTGCGCGCCGGCACCGTCTTCGTCAACAACTGGGATGGCGGCGACATGACCATGCCGTTTGGCGGCTTCAAGCAGTCCGGCAACGGGCGCGACAAGTCCCTGCACGCCCTGGAGAAGTACACCGAGCTGAAAAGCACCTGGATCCAGCTCGAATAACGTCATAAATGACGCTTATCAACAAAACAGGGGGGAGAAATCCCCCTTTCTCATTTTTACTCTTTTATCCCCTCGCTCAATCGATATAATCGTCAAATAGCAAGCCATTAAATTTAAAGATAAAAATGCTGTTTTTTCTGGGAAGTGTACTGTTTCTGGTGGTGGGACTGCCGCTGTTGTTCTTCGTGCTGGGTCAGGGGGAAGCCTATGTCACCTGGGGCCCCTGGATCTCCGCCATCGCCCTCATGCTGTGGCTGCTGATGGACGTGGAGAAGATCCGCCGCGGGGGCGGTCGCTGAAGTCGCTCCTGCTGTTAAAATCCCGTCAGACCCATTTATTGTCTTCTTTCCCTGCAAAAGGATCGCTACACTGACTTTTTGCGATGTTTCCCGACATCCGCACTCCAGTGAAGGTTATCCGCATGCAACAACAGATCCAGCGCCAGGGCGTCCTCTATGCCCTCGGCGCCTACACCCTTTGGGGCCTGGCACCCATCTACTTCAAGTCCCTCTCCGCCGTGCCGGCCGCCGAGATCCTGACCCACCGCATGATCTGGTCCTGCGCCCTGCTGATGGTGCTGGTGCTGCTCGGACGCCAGTGGCACAAGGTGCAGGCGGTGCTGCGCCAGCCCAAGGTGCTGCTCACCCTGGCCTTCACCTCCGTCACCGTCGGCGGCAACTGGCTGCTGTTCATCTGGGCCATCAACAACGGCCACATGCTGGATGCGAGCCTGGGCTACTACATCAACCCTCTGTTCAACGTGCTGCTCGGCATGGTGTTTCTGAGCGAGAAGCTGCGCCGCCTGCAGTGGTGGGCGGTAGGGCTCGCCTTTGTCGGTGTCGCCGTCCAGCTCATCGCCTTCGGTTCCCTGCCCTGGATAGCCCTGGTGCTGGCCTCGAGCTTCGCCATCTACGGCCTCATTCGCAAGAAACTGGCCCTGGACGCCCTCACCGGCCTGCTCATCGAGACCCTGATCATGCTGCCGCCAGCCGCCTTCTATCTGTGGGGCATCGCCGACAGCCCCACCAGCCACCTCACCCAGAATGACTGGCACCTGAACCTGCTGCTCATCGCCGCGGGCGCCGTCACCACGGCCCCCCTGCTCTGCTTCACCGCGGCGGCCACCCGGCTCAAGCTCTCCACCCTGGGCTTCTTCCAGTACATAGGCCCCAGCCTGATGTTCATCCTGGCGGTGACCCTGTATGGCGAGGCGCTGGCGCTGGACAAGATGATCACCTTTGGCTGCATCTGGAGCGCCCTGGTGCTGTTCAGCCTGGATGGCCTGCGCAGCGGCAAGCGGCGCCAGGAGGTCGGCTGAGGCGCCAGCGCAATAATCTACAAGCCACGGGGCCGCTTTCGGGGTATCAATAGGGGATGAACGCACCCCAATCCCGCATCCACTACTGGCAATCCCGGCTGCTGCCGGGGGTTGAACTCTCCCACTCCCACCACAGGGAGTTCAGCTATGGCCGCCACGTGCATCTGGACTACCACATCGGTCTGGTGCAGCGGGGCGGCCAGAAGTTCATCCACAAGGGGAACAGCCACAACCTGGTGCGCGGCGAACTCTCCACCGTCAACCCGGACGAGATGCACGACGGCCTAAGCCTGCTGCCGGAAGGGTACGAAGTGCGGGTCTTCTCCATCGCCCCCGAGCAGCTGGCCCGCTGGCTGCCGGAGCACCCCGAGCCCTTTTTCCACCAGGGATTGCAGAGCCGCCCCGACCTCTATCAGGGCTTTGCCCGACTGCACATGCACCTGGACGGCCCAGCCCCCGACGGCCTGCTGGCGGAGAGCCAGTTGCTGGCCCTGCTGGGCGAACTGTTCCGGCTCGCCCCCGAGCGCCACGCCCTGGCGGATCCCCAGCTCAGGTTCCTGCGCGACCATCTGCTGGCCCGGCTGGACGAGCGCCACACCCTGGAGGACCTGGCCGCCCTGTTCGGGCTGGATCGCTTCGCCTTCCTGCGTCAGTTCAAGAAGAAGACCGGCATGACCCCCTATGCCTGGCTCAAGCGGCTGCGCCTCGAACAGGGCAAGCGCCTGCTCGGCAGCGGTCTGCCGGTGAGCGAAGTGGCACTGGCGGTGGGCTTCTTCGATCAGAGCCACTTCCACCACGGTTTTCGTCAGGCCTTCGGGCTCACCCCGGCGGAGTATCGCCAGCAGATGCTACCCGCCTGAATCGTCGCCGCTGCAATCTTTTACAATCTCCCGTCCCCCGTCCTGCCCCATGCTGTCACCTCCATACCGCTGTCGGAGGTCTTTTATGTTCACCAGCCTGTTTCTGACCCTGGGTCTCGTCCACCTCGTCGCCCTGGCGAGCCCGGGCCCGGATTTCGCACTCATCCTGCGCACCAGCCTGCACAGGCCCACCGCCCTCGGAGCGGCCCTTGGCATCGCCCTCGCCATCCTGCTCCACGCCACCCTGAGCCTGACCGGCATCAGCCTGCTGATCGCAAGCCAGCCCTGGCTCTTTCTCGCCGTGAAACTGGTGGGTGCCCTCTATCTGGGCTGGCTGGGCTGGGGGACGCTGAAAGCGGCCTGGCAGGGAAGCGGGGATCTGGCGCTGCGCGCCGGAGGCGAGCGGCCGGGCTGGCGCAAGGGGGTGAAGAGCGGGCTGGCCACCAATCTGCTCAACCCCAAGGCGATGCTGTTCTTCATGGGACTGCTGGCCGCCATGGTGACGCCCCAGGTGGATGGCCTGACCCGGGGATTGCTGATCCTGGAGCTGTTCCTGCTCTCCCTCGTCTGGTTCAGCGCCCTGGCCTGGAGCCTCTCCACCCCCCGCGCCCAGCACCTGCTCGGCCGCATCCAGCGCCCGCTCAACCTGATGACGGGCCTGCTGTTTGGCGCGGTCAGCCTCTCCATCCTGGTGGATCTGCAGGGGCACTGGCCAGCGGCCTGACCGGCACGTCCTTGTTGGCGGCAAGCAGGGAGGGGCCTTGACGGACGGCGCGACTACTCCCCGCGCCGCATCCCCTTGCGCAGGTAGACGTAACCCTCCCCCGGGCTGCCCCAGCGCTGATGGGCACCGTTGTCATAGGCCCTGTCCAACAACCGGACGCTGTCCGGGCCGATCCAGAGGTACTGCACCAGGGTGGTGGCACCGCCAAAATCGGTGGCGCAATGCCCGACCCGGGTCTGCCCCTTGTACTCCCCGCCCGGCTGGCGGGTCAGCCAGATCTCGCACCCTGCGCGCAGGGAGAGTTGCTGCGGGGTGAGGGAGTCGAGCAGCTCGGGCCGACGCCAGGCGCCGGCAAAATCCGTGGCCCTCGGCATGGTCAGTTCGGCCATCAGGATGCGGCCATCGGGCAGGGAGGAGAAGCGGTAGATGCGCTGGCGAAACGGTCGCTGCGCCCGCTCGGTCAGAAACTGCTCCGCATAGACCCAGCGAAAGGGGCCCTCCCCGGGCCAGATCTCCACCAGCCGCAGCTCGGCGCTAGTGAAGCGGGCATCGAAGGTGGCCTGCTCCTGGCTGGAAAACTCCCCCGAGAACCAGGAGAGCAGGGGCTCCAGCCTCCCCTGCGTGGCATGGGGGCCGGGGGCCGTCACGAAGGGGACGGGCGCCGCCCAGATCAGGCTGGCGTAAAACAGCCCCAGCAGGGCCGCCATCAGCTGTGTCATCGAATCCTTCCGAGTCGCTTGCATGGCGGCGATTATATGAGCGAACGGTGACAATAACCTCTATCTTGATCAACTCCTTGAAGAGAAAACGAAAAATCCTCTCTGCAGGCGAAAGGAGACGACGCACCCCCGCAGGCCACGGGGATGACGGCTATCCTTGCTGCGACCCGTCCCTGTTGCCGCCAAGAGGAGTCCCCCATGAACACAGTCACCCTGCACCGCGTACTCAAGGCCCCACCGATGCGGGTATACAGAGCCTTTATCGAGCCGGACGCCCTGGCCAAATGGCTGCCGCCCCATGGCTTCACCTGCAAGGTGGCGGCGCTGGATGCCAGGGTCGGCGGCCAGTTCAGGATGCCGTTCACCCACTTCGCCAGCGGCCACACCACGCCTTCGGCGGCGAGTATCTCGCGCTAGAGCCGGGCAAGCGCATCCGCTACACCGACCGCTTCGACGACCCCAACCTGCCGGGGGAGATGCAGGTCACCATCACCCTCACCCAGGTGCTGTGCGGCACCGATCTCGCCATCGAACAGGCGGGTATTCCGGCGGTCATCCCGGTGGAGATGTGCTACCTCGGCTGGCAGGAGTCCCTGATGCAGCTCGCCACCCTGGTGGAGCCCGAGATCCCCGCCGAGTGACCCGACACGGGGGCTCCCCCGGTGGCCCCCACATAGATACCCCTTGTGAGAGAGGGGCCTGATCAGGTATCTCTGTGGGCAGGGCGGGCTGCGTCCTTGCAGCGACCATCCACCGCCAGGAGCCCCCATGAAACGAGTCTTGATGATGACCATGGCCGCCGCCCTGCTGGGCGGGTGCGCCGTGAAGAACCAGGTCACCCACAGCCTGCAGGCGATCCCGCTGACGGCCTTCCAGCAGAGTGAAAGCAACCCCAACCAGCGCATCTACAAGGAGCCCGGCGTGGATCTGCGCCAGTACCACGCGGTGCTGCTCGATCCCTTGCAGTTCATCCGCCAGGAGAACGGCCAGTGGTATCTGCTGACCGCCAACGAGCAGAACGAGATCGGCCGCTACTACCACGCCACCTTCCAGCGGGAGCTGATGAGCCACGGCGTCAAGATGGCTACCGAACCCGGTCCCGGGGTGATGCGGGTGCAGGCGGCCATCACCAACTTCGACCTGACCCGGCCCGACCCCAAGCTGCGGGATCTGCTGCCCGCCAAGATCGCCATCAACGTCACCCGCGAGGTAATAGGCAAGGAGCCCTATCTGCTCAGGGTGGGCAGCATGGCCCAGTTGCTCGACGCCCAGAGCGGCAAGCTGCTGGTGCGGGTGATGGACGCTCGCGAGAGCCCGGACACCACCCACAAGGATTCCCCCATCACCGCCCAGGAGATGGAGAAGATGATCGATCAGTGGGCCGCAAGTCGCGCCAAACAACTGGCCGACAACCTGGGGCGCTGAGCCGGGCCGAAAACGACAAAGCCTGCCAGGGGGCACAATGCTGTTCACTTAAGAGAATTTGAGTTCCAGTCCACGTAGTATCAGGACAAAAAAGCGAGGGAGGCATGATGCCTCCCTCTTTCTATTGCAAGCCCCGCTGGATAAAGGCTGGAGGAAGATCGACTGGACACAGCCTTGCCCCCTCAACTCAAATCCAATTTATGAATAATCAGTCAAAAAAGTGCTTATCTGAACAGCATTGTGCCAGGGGGCAGGCTTTGTCGTCGCTGAAGCGCGGTTTATTGCAGGTTCAGACCGCCCAGGTAATCCCGCTTGCCCAGATCCACCCCGGCCTGGCGCAGCAGGGCATAGGTCATGGTGAGGTGGAAGTAGAAGTTCGGGATGCCGTACTCGTGAACGCAGCTGTGGCCGTCCATCCCCTTGCCACCGGCCCAGTAGGGATAGTAGTGACCGCTCGCATACTGGCTGAAATCGGCGTCCAGCTTGCCTTGCAGATAGGCGATGGTCTTGGCCACGTGGGCGCGCAGATCCGCCATGGTCTTGGGATCATCCCCCAGCACCGGCGGCTCGCTCAGGCTGGCGGTGGCCACCACGGCGCGGGCGCTGTCACAGCAGATCAGCACCTGCTTGCTCAGGGGCAGCATATCGACGATGAGGCGCTCATTGAAGAAGTTGTCCACGTTGAATTTCTTTGCCTCGGCGTGGGCCTCGGCCTTGGCCAGACACTGGTCCAGGTTGGTCAGCATCTTGATGAACTGGGCGGCGATTTCACGATTCATAATGCATTCTCGGTTGGTTGAAGGCAGTAAAACGAGCGGCTCCACTATAGCGCATCCCCCTTGCAGTTCGAGCCCGAGGGGATGAAAAGCGGGGGCGCTCTTCCTGCCCTGCGACAGGCAGTGGCGATCACCGGCGGGCAGCGAGACCAGCGCGCCATACCCCGTCCCTCTTTCCCCTTTTTTTGATCTGTGACAGGCATCTCGTTTTTCGAGGGGCGTAGTCTGGAGCCCGTTGCCCCGGCACGGGCCGGGGCACCCATCCCACAAGGAGAATGCCATGAAGATCTACGATCGAAACCGCAATGTGCTGACCCTGGGCCAACGGGTGATGATTGCCGCCACCGGCGCAGTCGACACCCTCAAGGAGGCGCACACCGACAACCTGAGCCCCTATGAGGCGGAACATGAGAAGTGCGTGCTGCTGACGAACAGCCAGGAGCGCTACGCCCCCATCGAGTTGATTAGACTAGGCTGATCCGTTTTCCGTCACCCTACTCTTTACAATTCACCCGGCCGCACGTCCGTCGCTGGCCGGGTTTCTCTCTCCGCTCTACTCCTTCTCCGAGCCGCTGCCACCTTATGAGGGCGAGGCGATGCAGCTGGCCGGTATCCAGCCTGAGCCCCCCGCTTCGTTATGTACCCAGAGCCAGCCTGCCAGCTCCCGATCCACCCGTACCCGCTCCCCCACCGCCACGTCCAGCTCCCGGGCGGTATAGTCCTGGCGCGCCTGCGCCTCCTCAGCGCCGATCGGGGTCAGTAGGGACAGGGGCGCCCACCCCTCGTTGCCGTCTGCGGTAAAGGTGCGCACCCAGCCCGGAAACTCGTCGTCCTCGTGGCCGATGCGCACCCGCTCACCGGCCCGAAAGGCGATGGGATTGGGGTAGCAGGTGTGGTGCGCCGTGGTGATCAACGCCAGCATTGTCTCGTCCTCCGACAGGTTCTGATGAGTAACGCCCAGAGTCATACCACAAGCCGGGCCCCGTTGCGTCAACCGGGCTCACACCCTCTGGCAGAGGGCGATCTCCCCCGGGGCGGGCCGACGGCTCTTGATCCCCACGATTCATTACTTTCAGTGAATTTTCATATCATCCGAGTGTCATTTCAGTGAACACATCGCCGCCCTAGACTGCTTCTCGAACCTTAACGAGGAGTCTTGTATGAAACTCACCCCTATCCCGTTGCTGGCCGGCACCCTCGCCTCGGCCTTCTCTTTCAACACCTTCGCCGGTGACATCGTCTCGGTGCAGTTCAGCGATGGCCGCCCCGCCGTGACCGGCGTCGAAGCGGTCAACAACGCGCTCAACCCCATCGGCGTCAACGTGGTCACCGTCGACATTCCCGAGGCCGCCAGGCCCCTGCTTGAAGCCTCCCACCGCCGCGCCCTGACCAAAGCGGAGCACGGCGCCCTGATCTCGGCCTTCAACCTGAGTCAGGGGGAGCTGCTGGAGCAGGCCAGGCTCGCAGGGCGCGAGCCCGCGGTGCAAGGGGGCGGCGTCGCCACCGAGGAGACCGGCGTCGGCCCCTACCCCAAGGTCTATGACCTGATGGCGCTGGACGAGCGCACCCGCAGCGCCGTGCTCGGCAAATATGGCCGCATGCACGTCAACTCCGCAGAAGACGGCACCGACATCGACGAGGTGATGACGGTGGTCAGCGGCGGCCCCTTCCGCTGGGGCTTTACCCTCAAAGACGGCAGCATCGCCCGCTTCCAGATAGACAAGGTGGGCCTTCAGGACAAGGCCGTGCGGATCAGCTATCACGGGCTCGGCATGCACGCCGGGTTGATGGATGCAAAGCAGGGGCTGCTGGTGGCCTTCGCCCACGGACCCAAAGCGTTCACCATGCGCTACCAGGCGGACGTGCCCCACGCGCAGCTGCTCGGCACCAACCCCTGGGCCGATGTCGACATTACCCTGCCCCCCGCCCCCGGCAAGGTGCAGTAAGCCGGTGCGTGCCATCTGGCGGCGGGGCCCGGGCCCTGCCGCCTGCTTTTATGCCTGCTATGCCTGCCGTCACGGGCAGGGGTGTCCGGGGCCCATCGCCTCTCTTTCGTCTGCGTCTCTGCCGGGCCCGCCACGCCCCGGAGGGCCATGATCCGGGCCGCTCTACCGCGGGCAACTCTCTGTCTGGCGGGGGATGGGGGGTGGACACCCCGGGGATCCGCACTATTGTGATAAAAGTGCGCAATGATGGCGCCATCATTTACCAGTAGTGAATTAACGGGGGCAGGATGAACAAGATCACGGCGCTGAACGTCTTTCGCCGGGTGGTGGAAATGGGCACCTTCAGGGCGGCGGCGGACGACCTGCGCCTCTCCCAGGCGGCGGTCAGCAAGAACATCAACGAGCTGGAGGCCTATCTCGGCATTGCGCTGATCAACCGCACCACCAGGCGGCTGAGCGTCACCGAATCGGGCATGGCCTATTACGGCCAGATATGCGCCGTGCTGGACAGCCTGGAGGCCGCCGACCAGTCCATCATGGCCGCCTCCTTCACCCCCAGGGGCAGGCTGAGGATCGGCATGCCCATGTCCTACGGGCTGATCCGCCTCAACCCCCTTGTCTGCACGTTCCAGCGCCGCTATCCGGAAATCGGCATCGAGGTGATCCTGAGCGACGCCTACATGGATCTGGTAGACCAGGGGCTGGACGTGGTGATCCGGGGGGCAGGCACCCTGGAGGACTCCACCCTGCGCGCCAAACCCCTGTGCGAGGTGCAGCGAGTGCTCTGCGCCGCCCCCGATTACCTGAAGGAGGCGGGCCAGCCCGCCCACCCGGCGGATCTCAAGGCCCACAACTGCCTGCGCTACAGCCTTTCCTCCTCCCCCAAGAAGTGGTTCTTCACTCGGGACGCGGAGAGCGTGGCGGTAGAGCTGCCCCCCGCCAGCTTCTGCGCCAACAACGGCATCGCCCTGAAACAGGCGGCGGTGCAGGGGCTTGGGGTGATCCTGGTACCGGATGAATTCGTGTCAAACGACCTGTCGGACGGCTCCCTGGTCAGATTGCTCCCCGACTGGCAACCCGACCCCCACGCCCTGTTCGCCGTCTACCCCTTCCACAAGGAGCAGTCGCGCAACGTACGGCTCTTTATCGAATTTCTCGTCAAGGCGTTTCAGTTGAGGTGAGTCAGACAGGCGGGAGCTTGGAGTTTGTGCCTCTCGGCCACGATACCTGTATGCAGTGTGTAGGTTCGATTAGCGAAGCGTCATCGGACGATCGCGGAATCGGACGATCACGTCATCGGTCGATCCCCCTGGCTACCGCTTGCCGTCCGGGGTGCTCCCCCTGCCTGTGTGTCAGCAAATAGTCGCCTGCCGAGCTGGCGGATCAGCAGCAACGCCGCCAGCAGGGTGAGCAGCAGCCAGTGGGTATAAGGCAGGATAAAGGTCCAGATGATCTCGTGGGGCAGCCAGGTCGACGCGGTTGCCGTCATAAAGGCAAGGTCATAGGTCTGCCACAACCAGAGCCCGGCAAAGAGCGGCAGCAACAGCGGGCGGGGCATCAGCAAAAACAGGGGCAAGAAAGCAGAGGCGAGCACGGAGCTGAACTCCAGCATGGCAGGGGCCAGCTCGGCAAAGGTCCGCCCTTGGGAGAAGCCACTCCATTCGAGAGACGTATCCTCGGCCAGTGCAGGCCACCAGGATGCGTATTGGAACAGGGTAAACGAGACCATAAACAGCAGGCTGGTCAGCAGCGCCAGCGCCGTTTTTCGTAACAACCACAACCCCAGCCGGCACAGTGTCGACATCCACTTAGACATTAATGACTCCCATCTGATGACGGGGCAGTATGCCGTCCCTACCAGCCTCCTCAAAGCAGCATCTTGGGACACCCACCTTTGGGTGACAACACGGCTAACCCACCAGACAAGACCACCTCAGAAAGATGGGTGTCCCAGATTTTTCATAAATGCAAAGTAGAATGTGACTCGAAAGAGGACTTAAGTCACAAAAATCAGAGCATTATTATTTCTTGAAAAACGAAACCTGATTACCCATGATTAGGGAAAGTGCGAACAAGTATCCCACGAACAAAAAATGAAAATTTTAGTCATTTAATATCAATGGGTTACCAGTAAATGCTCTCGTGCCATATGACTTATTCGCACCTTCCCTAAGCCGGGTTGTTTATTTCAAAAGGCGGAAGAAATCAAAGCGCCTCCAATCTCGCGTAGGCGGTGACGAGCCACTTGGCACCGACCTCGTCGAACTGGATCTGCACCCGGCTCTGCTGGCCGACCCCTTCAAAGTTGAGTTCCACTCCTTACCGGAATATCGAATGAAGCACCTAAGGCACAGGTGGGCACGGTTTTGATCCCCCTCCAATCCGCCGAGGGTCAGAGGCAACGGCAGGGACGCCATCAGGGATGATGGCGTAGCCGCAGTTGGCACAGGGATGTGCCGTCTGCGGCGTCCCGCTCGACGTTGGCTCTGGCCCGAGGGGACTGGCGAAGCCAGCGGATTGGCGGGGGTGGCCTTTCTTTTGGTGACTTTTCTTTGGCCACGCAAAGAAAAGTTACTCGCCCAAGCCCGAAGGGCGGGCGAAACCCTGTCGAGGGCAACGCCCTCGCGTCCTGCACGGCGCCAGCCGTGCTGCCAACAACCAGGCACACAATTTCCCCATGACGCGAACGTCCGATTACGCTTCGCTAATCGAACCTACAGTCCTGACAAAAAAGGAGCCAACGGCTCCTTTTGTATTGATGGCGGGAGCGCTGCGCCTTACAGCACCTCAAGGCGGGCATAGGCCGTCACCAGCCACTTGGCGCCGACGTCGTCGAACTGGATCTGCACCCGGCTCTGCTGGCCGACCCCTTCGAAGTTGAGCACGATTCCTTCCCCGAATTTCGGATGGAGCACCCGCTGGCCGAGCTTGATGCCGCTGGCGTCGAAGCTCTGCTGCACCTCGTTCTGGCTGAAGCGGCCGTACTGGGTGGGGCGGCTGACCTGAGTGCGCAGCCGGATCTCTTCCAGACACTCGGCGGGCATCTCGCGGATAAAGCGGCTCGGCTTGTGGAACATCTCGCGGCCGTAGATGCGGCGGCTCTCCGCATAACAGATGTAGAGCTTCTCCATGGCGCGGGTCATGCCGACGTAACAGAGGCGCCTTTCCTCTTCGAGGCGGCCTGACTCCTCGGTGGATTGCTGGCTGGGGAACATGCCCTCTTCCACACCGACCAGCAGCACCAGCGGGAACTCCAGCCCCTTGGCGCTGTGCAGGGTCATCAGCTGCACCGCATCGGCATATTCGTCCGCCTGATTCTCGCCGGATTCCAGCGCCGCGTGGGCGAGGAAGGCGGAGAGATCGCTCATATCCTCCAGCTCGTCCGGGCGCTGGTACTGGCGGCAGGCGGTGACCAGTTCGTCCAGGTTCTCTACCCGCGCCTGGGATTTCTCGCCTTTTTCCGCCAGATACATGGCCTTGAGGCCGGAGTGCTGGATGGCGATATCCGCCTGCTGGTGCAGGGGCAGCAGGGAGACCTGCTCCTCCAGCGCGTCGATGAGATCCACAAAGCCGCGCACCGCGTTGCCGGCGCGGCCGGTCAGCACCTTGTCATTGAGCAGTGCCTTGGCCGATTGCCACAGGTTCTGGCCCTGATCGCGGGCGTTGATACGCAAGATCTCGAGGGTGCGATCGCCGATGCCGCGGGTCGGCGTATTGACCACCCGCTCGAAACTGGCGTCGTCGCCCCGGTTGTTGATAAGGCGCAGGTAGGCCATGGCGTCCTTGATTTCCTGGCGCTCGAAGAAGCGCAGGCCGCCGTAGATGCGATAGGGCATGGCGTCCTGCATCAGCGCCTCTTCCAGCACCCGCGACTGGGCGTTGGAACGATAGAGGATGGCGCAGTCGGCGAGCAGACCCCCCTTCTCTTTCCAATCCTTGAGGCGGCCGACCACGAAGCGGGCCTCGTCCACCTCGTTGAAGGCGGCGTACAGCGAAATCGGCTCGCCCTCGGCCCCTTCGGTCCACAGCTCCTTGCCGAGCCGCTCCGAGTTGTTGGCGATGACGCTGTTGGCGGCTTTGAGGATGTTGGCGGTGGAGCGGTAGTTCTGCTCCAGGCGGATGGTCTGCGCCCCCTGATAGTCGGTCAGGAAACGCTGGATGTTCTCAATCTTGGCGCCGCGCCAGCCGTAGATGGACTGGTCATCGTCGCCGACGATCATCACCTTGCCGGTGTCGCCCGCCAGCATCCGCAGCCAGGCGTACTGGATGCCGTTGGTATCCTGGAACTCGTCCACCAGGATGTTCTGGAAGCGGTCGCGGTAGTGCTCGAGGATGTGCGGCTTGTTGAGCCACAGCTCGTGGGCCCGCAACAGGAGCTCGGCGAAGTCCACCAGCCCGGAGCGATCGCAGGTCTCCTGATAGGTCTTGTAGATCTGCTGATAGGTGCGGGTGACGGGGTCGCCGTAGAGATCGATGTCGCCGGGGCGCAGCCCCTCGTCCTTCTTGCCGTTGATGTAGCCCATCACGGCGCGCGGGGCCCAGTGCTTCTCGTCCAGATTGAGCGCCTTGAGCACCCGGCGAATGAGGCGGTACTGGTCGTCGGAGTCGAGGATCTGGAAATCCTGCGGCAGCCCCGCATCCAGATGGTGGGCCCGCAGCAGTCGGTGGGCGATGCCGTGGAAGGTGCCGATCCACATGCCGCGCACGCCGTCACCGATCACCTTCTCGACCCGGCCACGCATCTCGGCCGCCGCCTTGTTGGTAAAGGTCACCGCGATGATGGAGAAGGGTGAACAGCGTTCCACCTGCATCAGCCAGGCGATACGGTGCACCAGCACCCGGGTCTTGCCCGAACCGGCACCGGCCAGCACCAGCAGGTTGCAACGGGGGGCCGCCACCGCGTCTCTTTGCTTGTCATTGAGCCCGTCGAGCAGGGTTGAAACGTCCATCACCACTCCTGTTTATTTATACAGGCGGGGATTATACGGCCTGAGCCGCCAGAGACCAACCGGCAGGATCAACGAAGGGGGCGGTGATAGTCCCGGTATTGGCCCAGTACCTCACCGGAAAAGCTGAGCAGCCGGGCGCGGGGGGCATCCAGCACCTGCTGGACGGGATCAAATCGCAGTGAAGCGGCCAGCATGCGGCCCTCAGGCAGGGTCACTTCCGTGTTCCCCATCACCAGCATGCCGTCCTGATAATGCCCATGCTCGAAGCGCACGATGACGTCATTCACCATCAAGGTGCCCTGCTTGAGCTGCAGTGATGCTCGTTGCATCTCTCGCAACGCAAACAGACTGGACAATGACGGACGCCCGCTGGGCATCCGCTGCAAGTATTCGTGGGTGGTCAATTGATATTGCAACTGACCCTGACGATCGAAGACACGCTCCCGATAATCGGTGTAGCGCGTCAGCATGCCGGCAGCCTGTGCCACCGGCATCCACAACAGGAGCGCCCCCGTCAGGAGCGCTCCCACTGGTTTACAGCTGATCGGCACAGCTGACCTTGTTGTCATCCAGGTCGGTACAGGAGACGAATACCTTGTCAAAGGTCGACCCGGCCACCGGCGTCATCTGGGTTGACCAGTCATAACCCACCCCCTTGGCATAGATGGCGGTGTGGCTCTCCTGATCTTCCTGCATCCAGCCGATGTACTTCAGTGCGCCGCGATCGCTCTGGGCAAGTGCCTTGAACTCGTCGCTCGTGATGAGACACATGGGCTCTCCCATGCCCTTGGACAGCTCGGCATCCCGCGCCCCCACGGCGCCATCACAGCCGCCGGTCACCTTGATGGTCATGTCACTGCGATCCAGCATCTCATCGAAGAACGGCAGCACATTGATGTTGTACTTCACCCCCACCTCTTGAGGCTGCCAGCCCATGCCGGTATTGACGTATCGGGTCTCGATGCTTTCCCACTGGATAGTGGGCACAGTGCCTGCAAAGTGGTTCGCCAGCTCCTTGAGAGTCGCGGCATTGGCCTCGATCTCATCCTGGGTCAACGATTCGTCCAGCTTGCTCTGATCGATGGTCAGAGCGAGGCTCACCGCATCCTTCAACTGCGACTTGGCCTTGGCCAACCGTGCCTTGGCATCGTCGGTCAAACGGAAGAAATCGGCGTGCACCACCAGCGCATCCGGCTCGATTTCCTGCTGACTGAACTGGGTCTCGAAGGTGCTGCTGCTCTCTTCATAGGTGGTGGTCGGCTGCATGCCCCAGGTGTCCTTGATGTGCATACGCGGCAAGGTCACTTCTTCCTGCTGGGTGACATAGGCGCTGTCCGGACCGTACTGGTAGGAGGCGGCGATGTTGAGGGCCGATGCCATCGCCATCGCAGACGCCCGCAGTGCCTTGGCACCGTCGAGGTTGAGGGTGACGGTATCGTCATCGCCATAGGTGGCGCTGTAATCCGGATCCTGGATATCGGCCAGGGCAGCCGCGACGTTTTCCAGGCTGTCGGCATAGGCGCCCATCAGCTTGGCCACGTCACGGGTATATCCCTTGCCACCTTTGAGCGCCACGGAGGCGGTGCCGGGGGTGTGGATGATGACATCCATCACCTTGGCCAGGCTGGTGCTGTAACCACTGCCAATGGCGGACGAGGTGAAGCCCAGGCGTTCAGCCACCACGGGGTTGTTGGTCACCTCCAGCATGGTCAGCATGGCCAGCACGATCTGGCGATCGGCCTTGCCGCTCTCACCGGTCTCGGCCTGCAGGGTCTCCTTGTACTCCTTGAACTTGCTCTCGACGTCCAGGTTTTTCAGATCGGTCAGTCCCTGCAGATCGCTCAGCACCTTGTCGACCGCCACGGAGCGGCCATTGACGCCAGCCAGGGTGGCGGAGAGGTGGGCTTTCGCCGCAGCCAGAGAGACGACGGCCTTGGTGAGGCCCGCTGTTTTCAGCGCCTCGACCAGGGAGGTGTTGAAGGCGTCATCGCTACCCAGTTCGACGATCCCCAGTTGCGCGACCTGCGCCTTGTCGAGGGTGATGCCGTTCTCCGGATTGCTGTCGCTGTCGAGCGTCTGCAGCAATGCCGCAATGCGGATCGCTTTCTCCTTGTCGTCACCCGCCAGGGTGTAAGGGGTCACCAACGAGTTGCCCGCCTTGAGGGTCACCGCCCCCAGGCGTTGGTTGCCCAATGCGAATTCGCAGGTGTCGCCATCATCAAACAGGAATTCACCCTTGGCATTGGTGACACCGGTGTAATCGTTGCACCGATAGTCGAGGCCACCCACGACGGAATCCAGGAAGACGGCAGTGTGAAGAGGCTTGCTGCCGGTGTCGGTGCCACCGCCATTGTTGCCACCATTGCTGCCGCCACCGTTATCGTCACCACCACCCCCGCAAGCGGTCAACATGACACCGGACAACACACAAGCCACTGCCATACTCAGCACGTTTTTTTCATTTTTATCACCCGAACAAATGTAAAAAATACGGCCCCATCCCGGGGGCCAAGTTAATCCGGGTATAACCTAGCGTATCCATATGACAAACACCAATGCATTTCCATATGAGTGTGCTTGCCATCACGCAGGCCCCGAGCGAGCAGGAAAAACGGCCACAGACGACGACCCTGGGAGGGGAAAAAGCCATCCATCTTGGGCTGTCACACCTCGGGCGGACCTCCTGGCGCTCAGCCAGCCCGCCCGCCAACATGGCGTCGATGAGGCCGCAGGGCTGGTGCCGATGGAAGCCAGTTTTTTCATCAGGGGAGGAAAACGGTTGCGCCTAACGTCATGAATCCAAACACAAATGTCGATCGAGCCCTATTAATCACGGAATTTAATTCTGCAAAAACACCATAAAACAAACACTTATAAGGCAATTTGCTTATATTTCAAACCGTTAACGCAAACGTTTTTCCTCTATGATCCCCTTGACCAACGGGCTGGCTCACTTACAGTTAGCCAGCGTGCTTTATGACCTGCCAAGACAGGTTGTGGACCCTCACATAACAATCAAGGATACGATCGTGACTAAAGTGCTCAAGCTGGCCACCGTGGCCGCCCTCACCCTCGCTGCCCTGTCCGCCCAGGCAGCCTCCGAGCCCGCCGTCATCTATGACACCGCAGGCAAATTCGACAAGTCCTTCAACGAAGCCGTGTTCCGCAACGGCGTCGAAGTCTACAACAAGGACAAAGGCGTCAAGGTCAAGGAGTTCGAACCCCAGAACGAAGCCCAGCGCGAGCAGGGCCTGCGTCGTCTGGCCAGCCGTGGCAACGGCCCCATCGTCGCCGTCGGCTTCAACATGGGTTCCGCAGTAGAGAAAGTCGCCACCGAGTTCCCGAACACCCAGTTCACCATCATCGACATGGTGGTCGACAAGCCGAACGTCCAGTCCCTCATCTTCAAGGAGCATGAAGGTTCCTTCCTGGTGGGTGCCCTGGCAGCCATCGCCTCCAAGACCGGCAAGGTCGGCTTCGTGGGCGGCATGGACATCCCGCTGATCCGCAAGTTCCAGTGCGGCTATGAGCAAGGCGCCAAGTACATCAATCCGAAGATCGACGTCTATCAGAACATGACCGGCTCCACCCCGGCAGCCTTCGCCGACCCGGCCAAGGGTGCAGAACTGGCCAAGTCCCAGTTCGCCAAGGGCGCCGATGTGGTCTATGCCGCCGCCGGTGGCACCGGGATCGGTGTCTATCAGGCTGCCAAGGACGAAGGCAAGCTGGCCATCGGTGTGGATTCCAACCAGAACCACCTGCAACCGGGCACCATGCTGACCTCCATGGTCAAGTCCGTGGGTCTGGCCGCGTACAAGAGCTGGGATGACGCCGCCAAGGGCAGCTGGAAGCCGGGCATCCAGTCCCTGGGTCTGGCCGAAGGCGGGGTTGACTGGGCGCTGGACGAGAACAACGCCAAGCTGATCACCCCGGAAATGAAAGCCAAGGTCGAGAGCATCAAGGCCGACATCATCGCCGGCAAAATCAAGGTGCACGACTACATGAGCGACAACTCCTGCAAGTACTGAGTCCCTGCTACGACTCTCAACCAGTGATGACCGGCCCGCACGGGCCGGTTTTTAGTCTCTACTTCATGACCCGCAAGGACTGCATCATGGACCAGACAGATCGCTATGCCATCGAATTAAGGGGTATCGATAAGCGGTTCGGCGACGTGTACGCCAACAAGCAGATCGACCTTCAGGTTCGTAAAGGCAGCATTCACGGCATCGTCGGCGAAAATGGCGCCGGCAAGTCGACCCTGATGAGCATCATTTACGGTTTCTACCACGCCGACAGAGGCGAGATGCTGATCGACGGGAATCCGTTCAAACCCCATGGCTCCCAAGATGCGATTGCCGCAGGCGTGGGCATGGTGCACCAGCACTTCATGCTGGTGAACAACTTTACCGTATTGGAAAACGTCATCCTGGGGGCCGAGAACGGCTGGCGCCTGGGCAAGAGCCTGGCGGCCGCCGAGAAGCTGCTGGGCGAGCTGGCACGGGACTATGGTCTCGAGGTGCCGCTGCACGAGAAGGTCGAGGATCTGCCGGTGGGCCTGCAACAGCGGGTCGAGATCCTCAAGGCGCTCTATCGCGGTGCCCGCATCCTGATCCTCGACGAGCCCACCGGGGTACTGACCCCGCAAGAGGCGGATCACCTGTTCGAGGTGCTGAAAAAGCTGCGGGATCAGGGGGCGACCGTCATCCTCATCACCCACAAGCTGCGGGAGATCCTGGCCATCACGGATCAGGTCTCCATCATGCGCCGGGGGGAGATGGTGGCCCATGTCGCCACCAAAGACACCGACAAGGAGCAGCTCGCCGAACTGATGGTGGGCCGCAAGGTGCGCCTCAAGGTCGACAAGGGCACCGCCCAGCCGGGCGAGGCCAAGCTCAAGGTCGAGGGCCTCTCTTACGTCGATGACGCCGGGGTGGAACGGGTCAAATCCGTCAGCTTCGAGGTGCGGGCAGGGGAAGTGGTCGGCATCGCCGGGGTCTCCGGCAACGGCCAGTCCGAGCTGCTCAGCATGCTCGGCGGCATCCTCAAGCCCAGCAAGGGCGGCTTCACCATCGCCGGGGCGCAGCGCCACGAGGTAAGCCAGAGCCACCCGGCCGACCCGGAGCAGGTGCGCAACTTCGGCCTCGGCCACATCCCGGAAGACAGACACAAGATGGGGCTCATCAACCGCTTCGAGGCGAAAGAGGCCTTCATCCTCGGCTATCACCGCCGTGCCCAGTACAACAAGGGCTGGCTGCAGGACAAGGAGGCGATCCGCCAGGATTGCCAGGCCAAGATGGACAAGTGGGACGTGCGCCCGCCGAGCCCGGAGCACAAGACCGCCAACTTCTCCGGCGGCAACCAGCAGAAGCTGGTGATCGCCCGGGAAGTGGAGCAGGACCCGGATGTGCTGCTGGTCGGCCAGCCGACCCGGGGCGTCGACATCGGCGCCATCGAGTACATCCACCAGCAGATCATCGCCATGCGCGACAAGGGCAAGGCGGTGCTGCTGGTGTCGGTGGAGCTGGACGAGATCATGAGCCTCTCCGACCGCATTCTGGTCATCGCCGATGGCCGCATCGTCGGCGAGCTGGACGGCGCCAGGGCGGATGAACGCACCATCGGCCTGATGATGGCGAACATAGTTCCTGACGACGTGGCGACAAGCCAATCACAAGGAGCCACATCATGAAGGTCACAACCACTTGTAACGGATTCGGCCTGATGATGGTCAACACACCAGTCCCCGACGATATCAAGGAGGCCCATTCATGAGCCAAGCACGTGTTCCTGCCTGGATATCCGTGGGCGTGCTGCCCGCAGTCAATATCCTGCTGGCCTTCCTGGTGTCGGCCATCCTGTTCTATTACCTCGACATCAGCCCCATCGAGGCAGCCGAAATCATGTGGTACGGCGCCTTCGGCACCGGCGAGGGGATAGGCTTCACCCTCTACTACGCCACCGGTTTCATCTTCACCGGTCTGGCGGTGGCGGTGGCCTTCCACGCCGGCCTGTTCAACATCGGCGGTGAGGGGCAGGCCTATATCGGCGGCCTCGGGGTCGGTCTGGTCTGTCTGCTGCTCGGGGACGTGCTGCCGTTCGCCCTGCTCCTGCCGCTCGCCATCATCGCCGGCGGCCTGTTCGGCGCGGCCTGGGCCTTCATCCCGGCCTGGCTGCAAGCCAAGCGGGGCAGCCACATCGTCATCACCACCATCATGTTCAACTTCATCGCCGCCTCCCTGATGGCCTACCTCTTGGTCGACGTCTTCAAGCCGCCAGGATCCATGGCCACCGAGAGCAAGGTGTTCGCCGTGGCGAGCTGGCTGCCGAAGATGAGCGAGCTGGCGGCCGGTTTCGGCATCGCCATGCCCAACAGCCCCCTCAACATCAGCTTCTTCTGGGCGCTGATCTGTGCGGCCCTGGTGTGGGTCTTCATCTGGCATACCCGCTGGGGCTACGAGATCCGCTCCGTGGGTGCGAGCCAGAGTGCCTCCGCCTATGCGGGCATCTCCTATCCCAAGGTGGTGATCCTGGCCATGGTGATCTCCGGCATGCTGGCGGGCTTCTTCGCCCTCAACGTGCTGCAGGGTGAGCTGCACCAGATCAAGCTCAACTTCGTGGAAGGCTTCGGCTTCACCGGCATCGCGGTGGCCCTGATGGGCCGCAACCACCCGGTCGGCGTCATCATCGCCAGCCTGCTGTTCGGCTTCCTCTACCAGGGCGGCGCCGAGCTCAGCTTCGAGTTCGGGGTGGACCGCAACATCGTCGTGGTGCTGCAGGGTCTGGTGATCCTGTTCTGCGGCGCCCTGGAGCACATGCTGCGCCCGCGCATCGAGCAGGCCTATCTGGCCTTTGCCAACCGCCCGGTCGCCCAAGTGAAAGGAGCCTGATCATGTTCGAAATGCTGATCCTGATGCTGGACGCGACCATTCGTACCGCGCCTCCGCTCATCCTGGCGGCCATGGCCGGTATGTTTTGTGAGCGCTCCGGGGTGGTCAACATCGCCCTGGAGGGCAAGCTGCTAGCCTCCGCCTTCGCCAGTGCGGCGGCCGCCGCCGTCACCGGTTCCGCCTGGATTGGGCTGGGGGTCGGGGTGGGGATCTCCATCCTGTTCGCCCTGCTGCACGGCTTCGCCACCATCACCCACCGGGGTGATCAGGTGGTGAGCGGCATGGCCATCAACATCCTGGCAGCCGGTCTCACCGTGACCCTGGGGCGCTACTGGTTCGATCAGGGCGGCCAGACCCCGGCGCTCTCCGGTGCGGCACGCTTCGCCCCCATCGACCTGCCCTATGCCAAGGAGCTCTATGACGTGCCCGTCATCGGCCAGCTCTACAGCGAGCTCTTGAGCGGTCACTCTCTGCTGGAGTACGTGGCCTTCGCCGCCGTGCCCCTGGCCTGGTGGGTGCTGTTCCGCACCCGCTTCGGCCTGCGGCTGCGGGCGGTGGGCGAGGCCCCGGCCGCGGTCGACACCGCAGGCATCTCCGTGGTGCGCATGCGCTACACCGCCCTCATCATCGGCGGCCTGCTGGCGGGGATCGGGGGCACCTATCTGGCGGTGGCCCAGACCGCCCAGTTCATCCCCAACATGAGCGCGGGCAAGGGCTTCATGGCGCTGGCGGCCCTGGTGTTCGGCAAGTGGCGCCCCTGGAACGCCATGGCGGCCTGTCTGCTGTTCGGCTTCCTCGATGCGGTCGCCATCCGGCTGCAAGGGGTCAGCATCGGCGATTTCCCGATCCCGGTGCAGGCCATCGAGGCGCTGCCCTACATCCTGACGGTCTTCCTGCTGGCCGGTTTCATCGGCAAGGCGGTGGCCCCCAAGGCCCTCGGCACCCCCTATGTCAAGGAGCGGGAATAGCCCCGCCCTTCATGCCATGCAAAAGGCCCGCACATGCGGCAATGCTGATCAGTTAAGGATCCATTGACCGATCCTTCTGCTGTAGGACAATCCGGAACCAATCACTGGTTCCGGATTTTTTATGTCTATTGCAAACGATCTGAACGATGTTGTTGAGGCATCTGGCGACATGCTGGCTCGGCTGGCCATTTTTGCCGACCATATTCCCGACGAATGGATTACTGCCGCTGCCGCCTTGTCTGAAAAGGCCACTATCCGCCGACGCCGCTTACCTTCTGATATGGTCTTGTGGCTCGTCGTGGGGATGGCCTTTTTCCGCAATGAGC